>CAZNAQ010000012.1:0-9519 GCA_964571265.1 uncultured Gammaproteobacteria bacterium
AATTATAATAAACAAGCAAAAATGTTTGCCTATCTTTTGTTCTTATAGTATAATACAATATTAGAATAGTCAAACCAAAAAAAAACAGACCTGGTTGGGGTTAAAAGTTTTTTTATGTATTACAAGATCTCTTCTATAATGTTCAATGGTGGGCAAAAAACCGGCAATACCGGCGATATTTTTATTGCCCAACCAGACGAACACAAGGAGTCTTTGGCCGGGAGATTGTTCATTATGATGGAGGTGGAATCTCAAAAAAGCCAAGCCTTGAAAGTAGCCAATTTTCTGATAAACAGTATCAACTATAACTACTACCAAAACGAAAAAATACTTTTAAGGGAACAAATGAAAAGCCTGAAAGTGGAGCACATATTCGAAACCGCTTTGGCTAATGTCAACAAAGATCTGGTGGATTTTCTGCGACAGGAAAAGATAAAAATAAGCCCCTACTCCATAAACCTGACAGTTGGTGTTATTTATGAAAACACTCTTCATATATCCTCTCTAGGAAAAAACAAAAACCTATTGATTTATCCGGTCAAGGAAGATGGACCGGAAAGCTACAAAGTGGCAGATATAGAAAAGGGTCAAGAAAGGACATCAAAGACTCTAAGTTTCACCAAGTTCTTTTCAGACGTAATAAGCGGACCCCTTCCTGAAAACAGCTACTACTTTTTGGCTAATGAAACCCTTAGGGAACACTTGTCAGAAAAACAGATCATAGAAACTATCACCAAGCTTCCTCCAATAGGGGCAGCCACCCATATTGAGAATACTGTCCAGCAAACAAAACTTCCTGTTAACTTTATGGGAGTGATCATAAAAAACACCACCAACACCGAAGAAAAATCAGAAGAAGAGGACAGAAAAGAGGCTTCCCAATTATTTGATATAAACCGGGCCAGAGAAGAAACCGAAAATATTCTAAAACCCTCAGGGATCATTAATCTCAAAGATATAGCTAAAAAATCGACTCAAATACTAACAAAGAGAGAGGGAGGTGAAAACACCAAAGACCAGGAAGGAAGTGAAGATCGAGCATCATCAAAGGATCAACTAAAAAAAACCTTTGTAACACAGAGTAAAAAGACCTCCAAAGTATTAAGCAAACTCCTTGAAAAATCCAAGAAATTCACAAAAAACATTTTCCAAGGAATCGTCTCTATCATTAAACGGGAAGATAACGTTTTTATAAAGTCTGGAAATAATAATGACTGGGGAGTAAGAAACTTTTCTAAAAAGAACAAATATATATTAGCCGGGGTGTTCATATTCTTGGTAGCCTTTTTGATCTCTACCTCCTTTGATATTACCGGACAAAAAAGGGCTGAATTAGAACAAGAGATGAATAAACTGATTCAGGATATTGAAAAAAATCAAAACCTGGTGGAGGCCAATCTTTTATACGACAACAAAAACAGGGCCGAGAGCCTCATGGAGGAGGCAAGGTCAATGCTTAGTGATATGGAAGCTGGATTGCAAGAATTTCCTGATGACCAAGAAAAACAAGAACAGTACCAAGAATTCATAAGAGTTTTAAAGGATCAGGAAAGAGAAATCAGGAATATCCTGGCCTGGCAGGAAGCTGAAAAAATAGCTGATCTGAACGACTTCAGTCAAGAACCAAAATCGAATAATATAATATTATCTCAGGGCAGTATATATATACTGGACAAGAGCGAATCATCTGTTTACCAGGTAAATCTGGAAGATGAACAAGTAAACATCTTGGAAGACCCGATGTTGGCTGAAGTGGAGGAAAAATATGTAACTCAAACAGGTGATAACATCTACTATGTTACAAACCAAGGGGCGATACAACTGGACCCGGAAGACGGTGATCTAAGTGAGGTTGAGTTGGATATGCCGAGTGGTCTTGATATCGGAGGTATCGGAGGTTTTAATAATAATCTCTATATATTGGATAAAAATTCAGGGCAGATCCATAATTATGCCAATCTTCAGTCCAGACAAGATTGGTTGTCTGATCCGGAGAGCCAAGACTTGAGCGGAATTTCAGATATGTTCATTGACGGCTATATCTACACCCTGGATTCCCAAGGTAATGTGAAACAATACCTGAGAGGAGACCTGGAGGACTTCTCCATCTCAGACATAGATCCGGAATGGCAAGAGGCTTCTAGGATAAAAACATCCCCGGATATGGGAGAAGGTTTTATATACATACTTGACTCCTCTAAAAACCGGATCGGGATCTTTACTAAACAAGGTTCCTTTATTCACCAATATCAAGAAGAAGAGGTTTTCTCAGATATTAAAGACTTTTATATAGATGAAGAAACAGATACTATATATATATTAAACGAAAATTCTCTTTACTCTCACCCACTCGAGAGATAGGTTTCTAAAAAAAATCCGCCTCCCTTCTAAGGAGGCGGATTTTTAAAACTTGAAAAAATTATTTCAGAGTAACCTTGGCTCCGGCTTCTTCCAATTTAGCCTTCATGTCTTCAGCTTCCTCTTTTTTAGCGCCTTCTTTGATAACCTTGGGAGCGCTTTCAACCAAGTCTTTGGCATCTTTCAGACCCATATCAACAACACCTCTGACAGCCTTAATAACACCGATCTTGTTATCACCGGCCTCGGTCAATTCCACATCAAATTCGGTTTTTTCTTCCTGAGCTTCGCCAGCCCCTTCTGCCGGAGCTGCTCCGACAGCGGCTACTGGTGCAGCGGCTGAAACACCGAATTTTTTCTCCAAGATCTTGACCAATTCACTCAGGTCAAGAACACTCATTTGTTCAATCTGTTCTACCAAAGATTTAAATTTCTCCGGAACCTCCACTTCCTCAGAAGCATCAGAGGTTTCAGTTGCATCGGCTGTTGTTGATTCTTCTTTTGTTTCCTCAACAGGAGCTTGCTCCTCTTTGGTTTGATCTTTTGTTTGTTCTTCTTGCTCTTTTTTTTCTTCAGACATAAGAATATGAATTCGCGATCTCAACCTCTGGGGTTGGGAACTCGAAATTTTTATATTTATTTAATAATTATTTTTTTTCTTCAATAGCTTTTAAAGTGTAGACAAGATTTCTCATGTTTCCGGCCATAGAATTGACCAAACCTGACATAGGAGAAGCCAGAGATCCGACCAATTTGGCCTGAAGCTCGTTCTTGCTTGGAAGTTGAGCCAACTCCTCTACTTTACTGGAGGTCAAATATTCATTTTCCAACACTCCTCCCAAAAAGAAAATATTGTCCTCACGACCCTTTTTAAAGTCATGAACTATCTTGGCCGGGACAACTTCGTCTTCATAACCGAAAATAACAGCCAATTTTCCTTCCATTTCTCTGGGGTTAACATCAGATATACTATTTGCCTCCAAAGCCATTTTTAATAAGGTCTTTTTAGGCACATAATACTCCCCTCCCTGCTCTTTTAATTTATTTCTTAACTCCTCATTGTCCTTAACAGTCAATCCTTCAAAACTGGTAAAAATAACAGACTTGGAAGACTTGATCTTTTCTTTAAGTCTTTCCAAGATCTCTTTCTTTTGTTCTTTGGTTTTAGGCATATAAACTTTTTATTTTAAAAATAAAAAAACTGTGGATAACCACCACAGACATATATAACGCCCCCTGGGGCATTATCTTGCTACCTCGGCAGGACTTATTGTTTGCCTGCTGTCTGTGGTAATAATTTAAGTTTTTTTATATTAACACATTAAAGAAATATGTCAAGCAACGATATTCTTAAAAACTGGAAAGTGTGTTATAATAAAACTATAATAATTTTATCTGAAATTATGTCAATCAAGGTCAATACTGAAAAGTGTATCGGGTGCGGGAGATGTACTGAGATATGTCCTGATACGTTCAACCTAACCAATGAGGGTCATTCAGAAGTTATCAGTCAAGATAACCTGGAATGTGCCAAAAAAGCTGCTGATCAATGCCCGGTAGAGGCTATTGATACTGAATAGGATTAAAAATACTCCAACAAACTTCTACCCACCATCTCATCAGGTTTTTCTATTCCAAAAATATCAAGAATGGTGGGTGAGATGTCCACTAACATTCCTGAGGCTTCTCCCTTAAGATCTTTTTCTTGGGGAGTAGATTTTTTGTTTTCCAAAGTCACGTACCAACAAGGAACCGGATTAGTGGTATGTTCAGTATCTCTTTTCCCTGTATGAGGCTCGATCATCTGTTCAATGTTTCCGTGGTCAGCTGTAATGATCATCTCTCCTCCCTTGGCTCCGACAGCATCTATGACCTCTTTTACACAGGCGTCTGTATGCTCCAAAGCCTTTACAGCCGCCCTTATATCCCCGGTATGCCCTACCATATCCGGATTGGCGTAATTTACCAAAATAAAATCGTACTTATCAGAGTTTATAGCCTTTAAAAGCTCATCAGTTACCTCTCTGGCGCTCATTTCCGGGACCTCGGCATACGAAGAAGTGTTCTTGGAAGGCACTACCTTCCTGTACTCTTCTGGAAAGGCTTTTTCATTGCCTCCATTAAAAAAATATGTTACATGAGCATATTTCTCAGTTTCAGCCACTCGAAACTGCTTTTTTTTGTTTTTTGACAAGATCTCTCCCAACCTGGTGATCACCTCCTGAGCATGAAAAATAGCGTCCATGGACAGGTCCTCTTCATATTTGGTAAAACCCACGAATTTTATGTTCTGAGGCTGTTCAGCTTTTTCAAATTTGTCAAAACCCTTGGTTGTAAAAGCCTTAGCAATCTGTCTTGACCTGTCTTTGCGAAAATTAAAGCACGCCACCGCATCATTGTCCTTTATCAGGCCCACCGGATCCCCGGAACCGTCTGTTATGACCGTCGGCTCCAAATACTCGTCATATATGTCTTCTTGATAAGAATTTTTAATGGCAGAAAAGGGGTCACTCTCTTTTTTGCCCTCACCTTTGGTAAAGGCCAAAAAGGACTTCTCTACCCTATTCCAGTTATCGTTTCTGTCCATGGTATAATAGCGACCGGAAAGAGTAGCTATCTTACCCACTCCCACCTCCTGGATCTTCTCCTGCAAGTACTTGATATAATTGATTCCGCTCTGAGGGTCGGTATCCCTGCCATCAGTAATGGCATGGATATATACCTCTCTTATTCCCTGTTCCTGGGCAAAACCCAAAAGGGCCACCAAGTGTTCCAAGCTGGAATGGACCTCTCCATCACTGATCAGGCCTAACAAATGAAGAGCGGATTTATTTGTTTTGACATGTTCCGCCGCTTTTAACAGCACCTTATTATCAAAAAAAGAGCCATCCCCTATGGCCGCATTAATAGTGGGCAAGAACTGATAAATTATCTGACCGCTTCCAAGGGTTTGATGGCCTACTTCAGAGTTACCCATAACCCCCCAAGGGAGTCCCACCGACATACCGGAAGCCTGTAACAATATTTTAGGATAATACTGATTCAAGTGTTTATAGGTGGGGAGGTCGGCTTGAAAAAAAGGATTTCCTTTTTCCATGTCCAGTTCCCCCCATCCATCCAGTATCATTAGTACAATAGGTTTTGGTATATTTTTCATAGATTTTTTTATCCTTTATTTTATGGTATAATTGTAAATAATTATTTTTATTTTAACATAATTATTTTAATTTTTAAAATTTTACTATGATTAAAAAAAGAAACCTAAAAGCAGATATTCCCTTAACAGTGCCTAGGCACAAACACAAAGACTATCTGAACAACTATTACATCGCCACCAAGGGGACCGGAAGAATGATGATGTTCGCCGGGGACCAAAAAGTAGAACATCTTAATAGTGATTTTGTGGGCAAAGACATACCCGAGGAAGTGGCAGACCCGGAGCATTATTTTAAAATAGCCAGTCAATCTCATATCGGGGTCTTTGCAACTCAACTGGGGCTTATAGCTAAGTATGGCAACGACTATCCTAATATCCCCTATTTGATTAAAGTCAACTCCAAAACCAATTTAATGACTGAAAAATACCAAGACCCCTTTAGCAACAGATGGTTGCCCATGAATCTTATAACTGAATTTCAAAAACAAAGCGGACTCAATATTGTGGGCTTGGGTTATACCGTATATATTGGAAGCTCCTTTGAAGCTGATATGTTCGGACAAGCGGCCCGTATCATATACAAGGCTCATCAAAACGGTCTTTTAGCGGTCATCTGGATGTATCCCAGAGGAAAAGCAGTCAGGGCCAAGGACGGGAAAAACAACATTCATCTTCTGGCAGGAGGAGCCGGAGTCGGCCTGACCTTGGGTGCCGATTTTGTTAAGATCAACTACCCTTACGATCCTAAGCGCAGAAAAGAAGTGGCAGAAGACTTTAAAGAGGTAACCACTGCCGCCGGTAGGACCGGGGTGATCTGCGTGGGAGGATCCAAGAAAAGTCCCAAGACCTATTTACAGGGACTGCACGATCAAATAAACGTTTCCGGAGCCAGAGGAAATGCTACCGGAAGAAATATCTATCAAAGAAATTTAAAAGAGGCTGTGAGAATGGCCAATGCTATTTCCGCTATTTCTATGTACGACTACTCTGTCAACGAAGCCTATAAGATATTTACCGGAGAAGCAGATTTAAAGACCTGATAAAAAATAAGGTTCTAACTTTCATTAATCTTAAGCGGCTGTTAACCGGTCTTTCTTAATTTAAACAAAACCGGATCAGCCATTTAAAAATATGGGGGAGACACAAAAGATACTAATGGTCTTGGCGCCCAGGGATTTCCGGGATGAAGAATATGAAGAACCAAGAGAACTCTTGGAGAACAATGGCTATGATATAGAGGTGGCCTCAACCCAAAAAGGTGTGGCCAAAGGAGTTCAAGGAAGCGAGGCTCAAATAGATATGACCACGGATGAAGTGAATCCCAATGAATACCGGGCAATAATATTCATTGGAGGACCTGGTATGAGCCGGATAAGCGAGGACCCGGCTCTCTTGTCCCTGGCCAGAAAATTCTATAAAAAAAACAGATTGGTAGCGGCCATATGCATAGCCCCAGCTGTTTTGGCTAATGCCGGAATACTGGAAAACAAAAAAGCCACTTCTTTCCCGGACGGAAGAGAGGCCTTGATATCCGGAGGGGCTGATTTTGTTGAAAAAGAAGTGGTGATGGACGAGAGAATAATAACAGCCAACGGACCGCAGGCTTCCCAAGAATTTGCCCAAAGCATTTTAGATCACCTGGGCTAGATTATTGCTTCTTGGAATTCTTATTGGCCTTTTTTAAGGGTAAAATAAAATAAAAATTAGAGCCCTTACCCGGAGTGCTACTGACCTTGATCTGTCCGCCCATTTTCTTGATTATGACCTTACAGATATAAAGACCCAAGCCCAAGCCCTCGTGATCGCGTTTCAAGTAGTCATCCAGTTGGCCGAACTTAACAAAGATCTTTTTTTGCTTTTCCCTAGAAAGTCCTTGGCCTTGATCCATGACTTCCACTTTGGCTTTGTTTTTTTCTTCCCTGGAAACTCTGATAGTTATGGTCTGTCCTTCTTTGCCGTATTTGACAGCGTTTTCCACCAGATTATAGATAACCTCGGCCACCTTGTCCTTGTCACTTTTTATGTTTATATTATCTCTTATTTCTATATCTATTTGAGAATCATTGCGATCAGCCAATACCTCCAAGGTAGACCTTAAAGAGTTTACAAAATTACCAAGATTGAATTTCTGTTCTTTTATTTCCTGCTTACCTTGCTCAAATCTGGTCACCGTCAAGATCTGTTTTACCACCCTACTTAATCTAAAGGCCTCCTTGTTGATGGTATCCAAATACTCTCTGCAATCCTCTTCAAAAGAAGACTTCCTGTTTTGAAGCATTTGGCTCATACCCATAACCGAAGCCAGGGGTGTTTTTAGTTCATGAGCGGCAATGTTTAAAAACTCGTCCTTGGTCCGGTCCAGTTCTCTAAGGTTTTTAACCTCTTCCTCAGCCTTTCTCTGTTCAGTAACATCAGACACCATCACCAGATCCTCCATCATATTTTTACTTTTATTTTCGAGTAAAGCCACAGACAACCTACCTATTCTCTTTTCTCCTTGTTTAGTAATAAAATCCAATTCCTAGGGCCCAGGATCCTTACCTTCCAATCTTTTAGTAAAATTTTTAATGGCCTTGTTCTTGCTTTTGGGTGGTAAAAAATCAAATTCTGAAAGATCTTTTCCTAGAAAATCGTCAATTTTGTAACCCAACCACTCCTCAAGCCTGTTATTGGCATCAATCAATCTGCCATTTCTATCCAATAGAACTATTGCCTCTGGAGAAGATTCGAATATCATTCGGTATTTTTCTTCATTTTCCTGTAACTTTTTTTGGTTTTCCTTATACCTCTTGATGGTAGTATAAAAACCAATAAGCATTAGAAAAAGAGCAATGGTTATTAACTCTCCTGTGATATAGACACTGAATATCTCCCCCGGCTGGGTCAGTTCGCAAAGAAGGTTAAGCAGAAAAGCGAATATCAAAAGAAGCCAACCAAAATTAAGTACACAAACCTTAAGGCGACAGATTATAAAAAAGGAAATAATTCCTATTAATAAATAGAAGGACTTAAAGAGAAGTTCACCGTAATTTATAGGATGAACAATATCAAAAAAGTACAACCAAACAAAAGGAAATAAAAAAATAGGGATAATCAAGGATCCCATACAAATACGCCTAAGAGGCTCGCCTTTTATTTTTTCAAAAAAAGAGATCATTAAACAAATTTTACTCTCCTAGAATTTTTTTGGTCTTGTCAAAAAGGTCCTTTACCTCAAAGGGTTTTTCCAAAACATCCTTGATCACCTCCAATTCATTGAACTTCCCTTGAGACTCTTGAAAAGATTCAGAACTAACAGGTAGAGCAGAAACTATCAGTACTGGAATCTTTTTTAATTCTTTGTCTTTGATCATTTCTTGACAAACATCAATTCCACTCATTTTGGGCATCATGAGATCCAAAAGGACAATATCATATTTAACCCCTCCAGTTTTCATTGCCTCCAAGGCCTCTTGTCCACTAAAAACTACATCAACCTGATAATTTTTGTTGGTCGACAAAGCAGCGTGTATGGTCTTGGTAATATTTTCGTCATTGTCCACTACTAGAATGTTTTTCATATAACTAAAATTAAGTGTTTAGCTTGCTAAAGTATTTTTTTATCATTTTAAGATTCTTATCAAGACTTTTGTCCTTTCCCCTGGTCTTTTTCTTGACCTTTTGAGAGATTTTTTCCGCTCCCTTCCTTCCAAAAGTCTTTTCATATTTTATCATCAATAAGGTAATTATTTCCACCGGATCCTTTTCTATCTTTAGAACCTTGCAAGAATCTTGATCTATATCAAGACCCTCTATTCCTTGGGCCAACATAACCGCTCTCTCTCCCTCCTTGTACCTCATCTGCATTATCATATCACTGATAATTTCATAAAAGATTCTTTCCTTTCTGTTGACATCTGAATATTCTGGAGGATCTAATCTGTTTCGTCTACCCCTTGCCACAAGATGTATCAAAAACAAGACAACACCTATAGTAACCACAACAACAACTGAATAAAAGATAA
>CAZNAQ010000013.1:0-9137 GCA_964571265.1 uncultured Gammaproteobacteria bacterium
GATCTTGGGAGACCTTTAATGATTATTTTGTAAAAATGTTTCCTGGATTGTTCTTTTTTGCCCTCTTAGGTTTGTTCTTGTTTTTGCAGTTTTGGCATAAAAGAGGCAAGGCTTTTTGGGCCTTTCTTTTTAGTTATTTGACAGTGTCTTTGATCTTGATCTTTTATTACGGAAGTTGGGTCTTTCATGACAATCCTGATGCTACCAGGACCACTATCGGTAATTCCTACACCCGGTATTGGCTTCCGGTGTATTTGGGAGCCATACCCCTGGCCAGTTTTTTTATAATAAAATTGGGCCGGGGTCTGTTTCCGGTAGAAAAAAACAGGATCAGTTTGTATAGACAAAAAAATACACAAAAACTTCAACATTATTTGGATATGTACAAAAAAGAGTCCAGGTTCAGCTTAAGAACTTCAGTGGTGGTCAATGGAATCAGGGTGGTAGTGGTCTCTGTTTTTGTTATTTTTTCTTTAGTTTTCCTGTTATATGGCTCAGAGGAGGGTTTGGTGCATGGACCTCAAAGAGCTGAGGCTGAGAGGCAGATGTTTAAGGAGGTGTTGAGGAATACCGAGAAAGACGCAGCTATAATTACCTATTACCACGACAAGACCTTGTTTCCGGAAAGACGAGTTATATACGGCCTATTTGATGATATGAACATGATAGAGAGATATTCCAGAATAGCCGAAAACCTTCCTTTGTATTATTTTAACTTTTCTCTTAGACAAGAAGACCTTGATTATCTGAATTCCGGAAGGCTAGGAGGGTTTGGCTTGGAAATTCAGGAAGTTAAACAAATATCTCCGGATTTCACACTGTATAAACTCCGACAATCAGAATACAATCAGAATAATGAATGAATTGTCACAGGAATTTGTTTTGGGTATAATAAAAATATGAAAATATACATAAAAAACACTTCAACCAACAAGAAAGAGGAATTTAAACCTTTAAAACCAGGAGAGGTCTCTTTTTACCACTGTGGACCCACTGTTTATTGGGTCCAGCACATTGGCAATTTAAGGGGTGCCACTTGTGGGGACGTGGTGGTAAGGACCTTTAGATATTTCGGATACAAATTGACCCATGTTAGGAATTATACTGATGTCGGACATTTGACCTCTGATGAGGATGAAGGAGAGGATAAGATGGAAAAAGGGGCCAAAAGAGAGGGACTTACTCCGGATGAGATGGCTAAGAAATATATCTCTTTATATGAAAAGGACACGGCTGATCTTAATTTGAGTGAACCTGATCACAAACCTAGGGTTACCGAAAACATTCAGGACATGATAAACATGGTCCAGACGCTTTTGGATAAAGGTTATGCTTATACAACTGACTTGGCTGTCTATTTTGACGTGTCCAAATTCGAGGATTATGGAAAATTATCCGGCCAAAGTTTGGAAGAAAAAATGATCGGAGCCGGGGCCGGAGAGACCACGGATTCACAAAAAAGGAATCCCATGGATTTTGCTCTTTGGATATTCAGGGCCGGGGGGCATCGAAACGCCCTTCAATATTGGCCATCCCCTTTTAAGTCGAATTTGGTCAGTCAGGGTGAGGGTTTTCCGGGTTGGCATTTGGAATGTTCGGTCTTGATAAAAAAATTCCTGGGAAAGACCATAGATGTTCACATGGGTGGAATTGAACATATTCCTATTCACCATACCAATGAGATCGCTCAAAGTGAGTCTGCCAATGAAGTTAAGTTTGTCAATTACTGGATCCACAACGAGCATTTATCAGACGGAGGAGAAAAAATAGCCAAATCGAGCGGGTCCACTTTAAGTGTGGGTTTTATCAAAGAAAAGAACTACAACCCTCTTGCCTTAAGATATTTTTTCCTTCAGGCGCATTACAGGTCTAAGCAAAGTTTCACTTGGGAGGCTTTGGAGGCGGCCCAGAAGGGTTTAAATCATTTATACAACCAGGTAAGGGAGTTGGGAGTTCAGGCTGAAGAGGAGGGTGAAATAGATCAGGAATTTAAAGAAAAATTCAAAAAGGATCTGGCTGATGATTTTAATACCCCCAGAGCCTTGTCCGTGGTTCAGGAACTTCTTAAATCCGACCTGGATAAAAAGGATAAGTTGGCTACCATTCTTGACTTTGATAAAGTTTTGGGATTAAAACTGAAGGAGGAGCTTTTAAAGACAGAGGTTTCCGAAGAGGTTAAGCAGTTAGTAAGAAAAAGGGATGAGGCCAGACAGAACAAGGATTTTCAAGAATCAGATAAAATAAGAGGGGAGTTGGAAGAGATGGGCTATGTGGTTGAGGACACTCCCCGGGGTACCCGGGTTTTCAAACCCTAAGATGATCTGTTATACTGATTGTAGATAGTAAAAGAGCAGGAGGGATAGGTCGTTCTTTAACCACCCTTCTTTTTTTTAACCCCGAATCAGATTTTCAAGGAGGTGCGATGGCCAAGCAGAGCGGTAACGATCACAAGAGAAACAACCTTTTAAGGAGGTTAAACATGACCAGAAACCGCAAAACCAGAAGACCTGAAGTAGAAAAGAAAAAATTGAGCCAACAAACCGTGCCTAGGGGTTAGGGGAGGAGGTGATCAGGACTAGCTACCCCTTGGCTTACCTGTTTGTTTAAACAGGTAAATCTATGCCAGAACAGCAGGTCCGTATCTATCCGAGGCCCGGTCTTTTAAGATCGGGCCTTTTATTACCTTTAATATTTGTTAAACTGAGAATATATGACTAATTTTTGGCAGAACATCAAACAGCCCATTCTAGCCCTGGCTCCTATGGCCGGAGTGACCGACGGGGCTTTCAGGCAGATCTGTTCGGAATTCGGAGCCGATGTTGTCTACACTGAAATGGCTAACGTAAAGGCCTTATACTACAAACCAAAAAAAACCTTGGAAATGTTGAGAGACAAGAAGAGAAAATCCTTTTTGGTGGTTCAGCTTTTCGGAAGTGAGCCCGAATTCTTTTACAGGGCTATAAAGTTGATAGAAAAAGAAGTTGGTCCGGATGGTATAGATATCAACTTTGGATGCCCGGCACCCAAGGTTATCAAGACCAAGGCCGGAGCAGAGTTATTTCAGGATTTGGACCTGTCTTACGAGGTTATCCGGGCCAGTATAGAAGCAACCAAACTCCCTGTATCTGTTAAGTGTCGGATTCGAGCAGGTGGGGTGGATGTCTTTGACTTTTGGGACAGGGTTGGAGATTTGGATATCAAGGCCATAATGCTACACGGGCGCACCTTTTCCCAGGGTTTTTCCGGAGATATAGATTGTCGGGCTATAAGAGAGTTGAAGGACAAGGTCAAAATACCGGTTTTGGCCAACGGAGGTATTTTTAGTCTAGAGCAAGCAGAAAAGATTTTAAAAGATACTCGGGTTGATGGTTTGGGCGTGGCCAGAGGGGCTATGGGCAGACCCTGGATTTTTGAGGAATTGAAAAAGAATCAGGATTCAAACAAAACTTACAAACAGATAGTCGCTACTGTCTTGAAACAAGCTCGAATAACTTGGGAGTTAAAAGGGGAAAGAGGGATACTGGAGATGCGCAAGCATTTGTGTTGGTATGTCCAGGGTTTTTCCGGAGCCAAAGAAATACGTCAACGCTTGATTCGGGTAAAGAGTGTTGAGGATATAAGAAGGGTTTTGGAGACCTAATCGTTTGGTCGGGTTAGGTGTTTTGTGGTATAATTGAAATATAAAATTGGTTTATGTCTGAGAAAGATAAACAAGAAAAAAAATTAAACGAACAGGGTCTTGAAAAACTTTCTTCCCCTGAAAAAGGAGCGGACAGAGAAAGGGCAGTGGATTCTGATCAAGAAAAATCCTTTGAGAAAGAAGTTGACCAGGGTTTTTCTTCAGAGTCCTTTCCAGAGACTGATCTGGACAAGCTGGTGTTTTTGGAGGGTGAGGATGATCAAGAAAGGAAGGATGATCTTGGTCCCACTCCTGCGTCCAGAACTCAAAAAATAGAAAAGATCCTGGAAAAAGATCTTCAAGAAGCCTTTTCCTCCTTGGAACCGGAAAAACAAAAGGAGTTTGCCAAAAAAGGCGAGGAAACGGCTGAGAAAATAAATGAACTTCTAAACAAGGGTAAGGTTAAGACCAGAAAAATAATCGATCTTATCAAGAAATGGTTATCCTATCTACCCGGAGTAAATAAATTCTTTTTGGAAAAAGAGGCCAAAAAGAAGGCTGAGGAGATAATAAAATTAAAACAGGAAGAGTCTATGAATTACCAAGGGAGTGTAAATACCATGGATGGCTCTCAGGAAATGGTCATGTTTCTTAATGTGAGTATAAGCGATTGGCTTATATTTTTATCCATTATATTGGCTCTTTTTTTATTACTTTTCATTTTTTTAAAGATTTGGAGAAGGGTGGTTTTAAAGAATAGGTTTCATCATCAAGATGTTTTTTTGGTCAGACTCCCCAAAGAAAAGGATGACGATCAGGCGAAAGAGTTTTCATCAGAGGAGATACACTCTGAGATAGCCAAGGCAGAGACTATTTTTTCGGCTATTGCCGGTTTAAGGGCTCAAAGGGGATTTAAGACTTGGTTTAATGGTAGAAACGACCATTTTTCTTTTGAAATAGTGGCTGACCGTAAACAGATCGCTTTTTATGTGACCTCACCCGATTATTTGAGCAGATACTTGGAACAACAGATCCATGCTTATTACCCCGAAGCTTCAGTGGAAAAGGTAGAGGATTACAATATTTTTCATGCCCAGGGTGTGGTTTTGGCCGGGAGTGCCAAAACCAAAAGAAGTTTTGTCTTTCCTATAAAGACCTATCGTCAAATAGAGTCAGCCGATCCCATGAACTCCTTGGTAAACGCTATGTCCAAATTAGGGGAAAATGAAAGCATGGCCTTACAGATAACAGTAAGGAGTGCTAAACCGGGTTGGCATCAAAAAATAAACAAGGTTGTCAGAGAAGTCAGGAAGGGTAAAGGAATACAGGATGCCTTGGGTACTAACACTGCCAATAATATTCTCTCCGGCATAGGTAATTTGTTCAGTCAGACCGAAAAACAGCCAGAAAAAGCGGTCAAGGAACTCTCTTCCAAAGAAGAGGAAATGCTAAAAAATATTGAGGAAAAGAACTCCAAGGGCGGTTTGGACACTAATTTCAGGATGGTGGTCAACTGCAAGGATAAGGGTCAGGCCCGGGTATATCTGGATAATATAGCCAATGCTCTGAGCGAGTACAGTTATTATGAGTACGGCAACAGTTTCAAGACTACTCTTTCCACCAAGAAACAAAATGAAAAGATTAGGGATTTTATTTACAGGAGGTTTTCTGAAAGAGACAGTTTTCTTCTTAATACCGAGGAGTTGGCCAGTATTTATCATTTTCCCTTACCGCACACCGAAACCCCCAATGTCTTATGGTTGACTGCCAAGCATGCTCCAGCTCCTTCCAATATTCCGGATCAGGGTATAGTTTTAGGAGAGAATATTTATCGGGGAAGCAAAAAAGAGATCAGGCACAAAAGAGATGATCGTCGGAGGCATACCTATATAGTGGGTAAATCAGGTACAGGCAAATCTACTTTTATAGCCAATATGGCCATTCAAGATATAAAGAACGGCGAGGGTGTGGGCGTCCTGGATCCTCATGGAGACCTCATAGATGATATTTTGCAGAGAATACCCCCGGAAAGAGCCGAGGATGTTATTCTTTTTGCTCCGGGTGACACAGAAAGACCTTTGGGTCTTAACTTGATAGAATATGATCACCGATATCCAGAACAAAAAACCTTTGTTATAAACGAGGTTATTAAAATATTTGATAAATTGTATGACCTAAAGTCTACTGGTGGTCCCATGTTCGAGCAGTATATGAGAAATGCTCTCTTGTTGATCATGAGTGATCCGGCTTCCGGATCCACGCTCTTAGAGGTTCCTCGAGTTCTGGCTGATCCGGATTTCAGGAAAATGAAATTAGAGAAGTGCACTGATCAAACAGTGGTGGATTTTTGGAAGAAACAGGCCGAAAAGGCTGGAGGTGAGGCCGCTTTAGCCAACATCGTTCCTTATATAACCTCCAAATTGACCCAGTTCGTTTCCAATGATCTTATGAGACCCATAATCGGTCAACAGGAAAGTTCTTTCAATCTTAGGGATGTCATGGATGAGCAAAAGATAATTTTGATCGACCTTTCCAAGGGTAGAGTGGGAGAGATGAACGCCTTTCTTCTGGGTTTGATCCTAGTGGGAAAGGTTTTAATGTCAGCCCTTTCCAGGACCGACCTGCCCCAAGAAAAGAGAAAAGACTTCTATCTTTATATAGACGAGTTCCAGAACTTTACCACCGATTCTGTCAACACTGTTCTTTCCGAGGCCAGAAAGTACGGCTTGAATCTCATCATGGCCCATCAATACTTGGGTCAGCTGACCAGCAAGGGTGACACCTCTATTCGAGACGCCGTCTTTGGCAATGCCGGGACTTGGATAAGTTTCAAGATCGGGATGGAGGACGCCGAGGTTTTGGAAAAGGAATACTCTCCGGTATTTAATCAATATGACTTGATAAACATAGAAAAATATACAGCTTACACTAAGCTGCTTGTGGACAATACAGCCACCAGGCCCTTTTCCATGCACACCTTACCACTCGACCCTCCTTATAGATTCGGCACCAACGAAAAGATCAGGTCCTTAAGTAGGTTAAAGTATGGAAGGGATAGAAATATGGTGGAATCGGAGATCGGTCAAAGGATAAAAGGAATAGTATAAAAACCTTATTTTTAGGGGGTTTTTTCGGATTTTGATAACCCATTTGCTAAAAATGAGGTTTTTTTATATAGTGAGACTATTAAGGGAATAAAATAAAACATAAAATAAAACAAAAATTATGAATCGAGAAAACAAAAATCAAAATCAAAACCAGGACAATGACTATTTCTTTTTTCATTATGACAATGAAGAAGAAAAAAATTCTCTTGAAGGAGAGATAAGTGATCTAGGAAAAGATGAGGTCGAGAATGAGATCTTTCTAAAAGGCAATTTATCTGAAAAACAAGAAGGTCCAATTGCCCCGACAAAAGAAGCAGAAGAGACATATGAGGATCCGGGTCATGACAAAGAAAAGAAAGTTCAGGGAATAGAATCCATTTCCCAAATACTTGAGGAGTATCCTTTTTCTTTAAAAAAAGAGGATCCTCAAAACAATCCCTTAAAAGAAGGGCAGGATCAAGAAGATCTATCAGCCGATCCGGAAACTTTCAGTTTTAACAAGAACAAGATTCTTTTAATAAAGAAACTTCTTCAAAATATCCAAGAAAACAATGAAAAACTCCTTCAACTTTTTAAAGGTTTGGGGGAGGAGGATGAGGTTGTTTTTTCTAAAAAGAAGGTTGGCACTGAGGAAGGAGAGAAAAGCGAAGAGGCCGGCACTATTATCGAAGGTGTTTTTGATGGGGAGAGCATGATTGGTCCGGATGGCAAAAAATATCCTGTCCCCACTAATTACGCCTCTAAGTCCAAATTGGTAGAGGGTGATATCTTAAAATTAACAGTCAGTGATAGAGGTGACTTTATCTACAAACAGATCCACCCAATAGAAAGAGTTAGGGTGGTGGGAGAGTTGAAAAAAGGAAGTGATGGAAATTATTATGTGGTTAAAAACGACAAAAAATGGTTAATTCTATCAGCCAGCGTAACTTATTTCAAGGGTGAGACTGGGGATGAAACAGTCATTCTTGTTCCGGCCGAGGGACACAGCAAATTTGCAGCTGTGGAGAATATAATTAAAAAATAATTTTGTTATGACCACTTTATATAGAAAATATAGGCCCCAAAATTTTCAAGAGGTGGTGGGTCAGAATCCTATAAAGATAACTTTGGAGAACCAGGTTCAGACCGACAGTTTTGCTCACGCCTATTTGTTTTGCGGCCCCAGGGCAGTGGGAAAGACAACTTTGGCCAGAGTCTTCACCAAAGCCATCAATTGCTTAAACAGAAAGGAAGGGGAGTCTGCTCCTTGCAACGAATGTGAGTCTTGCCAAGAGGTTAATCAGGCGCGAAGCCTGGATGTTATAGAGATTGACGCAGCCAGTCATACCGGAGTGGACAATGTCAGGGAAAATGTGATCGCCACTTCCAAAATAGCCGCCACCAAAAGAAAGAACAAGGTGTTCATAATAGACGAGGTCCACATGTTATCTATATCCGCTTTTAATGCTTTGTTAAAAGTTTTGGAAGAACCTCCGGCCAATGTTGTTTTTATTCTCTGTACCACCGAGGTTCATAAGTTGCCGGCTACCATAATTTCCAGGTGCCAGAGATTTGATTTTCGGCGCATCGGAGTCAAGGATATTGCTGACAAATTGGACTATATGACAAAGCAAGAAGGAATAAAAGTTGATAGAGAGGTTTTAGAGTCCATAGCCAGACATTCTGCTGGTCATATGAGGGATGCCGAGAGTTTACTGGGACAAATAGTAGCCATTTCCGGTAAAGAGATCTCTCAAAAAGAAGCTGACCTAGTTATCCCCAGAAGCGACATTCAGGAGATAGTGGGCTTAATAGAGTTTTTGGCCAAAAAAGATTCTTCTTCAGGTATTGCTTTAGTTAATAAGTTGGTCAACGACGGAGTGGATCTAAATGCTTTTGTTACGGACCTGATAGAGGTTTTAAGAAAACTAATGATCTCCAGGGTCAACCCTTCTCTTTCTGAAAAGATTGGACTGGAACTCGGAGAGAGTTTGGATGCTAAATTGAATCAGGTCTCAAAAGAAATGAGCCTAGATCAACTGGTCAAGACCTTGGAAAAGTTTATCTCTGTAAAGAACGCTCTAAAGAGCAGTTTTATAGTCCAGCTTCCGGTAGAATTGGCTTTGGTTGACTTGGCTCAGGAGGGTCCTGAAATACAAAAAACCTTAAACAGAGGACCGGAAAAACCCTTGGTTGAAAAGGAAGCAAACAAGAACAAAGAAGTCGTTCAAGAGGGTCAGGCAGAACAAGGATCCTCAGAATCCTTGAGCATAGATGTTAAAGAAGTCTGTTCTCGTTGGCATGAAGTGCTGGCTAAAGTTAAAAAACACAATCACTCCCTGTCTTTTATATTAAAAGTTTGCCAGGTGAAGCAAGTTGAGGGTGATACCATCAGCTTGGCTTTTAGACACAAATTTCACAAAGATAGGTTA
>CAZNAQ010000014.1:0-8131 GCA_964571265.1 uncultured Gammaproteobacteria bacterium
TATTTGCATACATTTTGCCCGGCTTCGCCGTCCAAAATGTGCCTGAACTTATTCAATAAAAAGGTAAACTGAAAGATGGAGATGGTTTAGTCTTTTAGGAATAGGTCTAGGTGATCCATTTGTTCTTTACGGATATCTAGACCGGCTTGCCTGGCTCCCTTTACCCCGAATACCGGAGAAAATTCACAGACATAGACCCGGTCTTTTTTGACTATCAGGTCATAACTCATCCAGTGGTAGCCGAGTTTTTCAGATATATCCAAACATATATCCAAAGCTGACTCAGGAATATTTTCAAAACAAGCCTGGCCGCCATTACTTATATTTGTCTTCCACTCCCCTTCAGGAGCCAAGCGCCAATAGGCGGCAGCCACTCGCCCACCTATGGTTATGACGCGCAGATCCTGACCCAGGTCAGAAACATATTTCTGAAGATACAGATAACCCTTGATCCGACAATGCAAGTGAGGACGATAAAAACCGGTCTCTGAAAAGATCTCTTCTACCATGGACCGTAGTTCCGCCACACTCTCCAGTTTAAAAACCCCCTTGCCTTCACAGCTATGGGCGTCCTTCAAAATTACCGGAAAACCGAAGCAACTCAGATTTCTTAAAGCCTCTGTCTGATCAAAAGTTACATAGGTGGGGAGTTGCGGAACATCCAAGAACTTAAGGATCTGATTCTGCTTGATCTTGTCATTAAAACAATAATACATGTTCAGATCAGGAAAAACCGGCTTCCCAAGATAGGTCTGTAAAAAATAGACACGGTCTAAGATAAGATGACGGTCCTCGTATTTATCATCAGCGTTCCAGAGATAGACGTCTCCGGAGGCCTCCCGGGCCCTTTCTGGCCAACCGGCCCGATCTATATCAAAATAGTCGACCTGGTATCCGATGTTACGCAGATGTTTGGCAAATACCTTGTGTACTCCGTTGTAGGCTTGGGCGATAGCGATTTTCATAAAAATATGGTTAGTTTAAATGGTCTGAAAAACACCGCTCAACGATCCGCTCCGGTCGCAAGTGGTCGTAAAAATACTCATAGGGCCGGTAATTCCGATACTCTAAAAGCATTTTTTCCATGGCCTGATCCAGGTTTTCTAAGGAGGTGGAGGCTCCGGTTTGGTCACAGATCAAATGCAGACCACCCTCCAGGTCTTGGTTGACCAGAACCGGCGTGCCTGTGGCCAAAGATTCGGTCAGGCTGCGGGGATTGGCGTCCAAGTCCCCGAGCTGCAGGCTGAATTTACTCTGCCTAAGGACCCGGGCCACACATTCCTGGTCCACTCTTTCAAAGACTTGGGCTGACACATCATACTTAAAAAGCATGGTTTCCAATTCCCGGTTGTCCGGCCGGATCAAGCCGACCAAGATATTGAGATTCAAAGACCTCTGTTTAAGTTTACGCAAGGCTTTAAAAAGCATATTGTGGTTTTTCCACTGCCTGAAATTGGCCACATAACAAAGATCATATATCTTTCTCTCGGCAAGACCCGGATAAAAGAGATGTTCAGAAACAGGTTTGTCAAAAACCAGCGACTTGGTCTCAGGGTGAGAGGTCTCGAGCTGTCTCTTTTGATGATCATCATCCACAAAGATAACATCCAGATCCTTGGGCCTGATATGTTTGGGTAAAAATTTATTGTCAGCCGCATAAAAAAAAGAATGGCCGAACTCTAGTTTGTGAAAGACCTGTCCATGTTCTTGCCAGTTACCTCTGACAAAAACCGCCTGAAAAAAATACCGAGGCAAGTCCTTGACAATTGAAGAAAAGAAACACCCGGAAATCTCCGGAGTTATGACAAAGGATCCTTGGTTTAGCTCCGGACCGGGATCATTAAAAACAAAAACAGCCTTGTCGCAAAAACCTTGGCTGATCAATTCCTTGGCCAGAACCACGTAGGTGTCATGCACCAGGCCTGACTCCGGATCCAAGGCCGGATTAAGGGGTCCGGCCAGGACCAAAAGAAGACGCTCGTTTCGATCACCGGCTCTTTTTAAGAAGTTTGTCATAGATCCTTTCATAACCGTTTATCATAGCTTCTAAGGAAAAATTGTCACTGACTCTCTGTCGGCAATGAGCCGGATCGATCTCCTTGACCCGGGAAACCGCCTCAGCCAGATCCTCACCGTCTTTAACCACAAAGCCGGTCCGACCGTCCTCGATCAACTCCCGGTTAGAACCACTATCAGTGGCCACCACCGGAGTACCGCAGGCCATGGCCTCCAAAAGGGTGTTGCTACAAGCCTCGAAAAAACGAACCGGTTGCAGAACAGCCTCGGCGTTCTGCAAAAGTTCCAGCTTGCGAGGTCCAGACACCTCTCCTAGATAGACTATCTGATCATTGTCCAAATAGGGTTTGACCTTGGATTCCAAAAAATCCCTGTCCCGGTCCACCATATTTCCGACCAAGAACAGTCTTTTATTAAGTTTCCGGGCTGTCTCTATGGCCAAGTCCGCTCCTTTTTGCTCATTAACCCGGGCCAAAAACAAAAGATAATCCTCTTTTTTCTCTTTAAAAGGAAAATCCTCTATCTTTAATCCGTTGTAGACAAAACCCTGCCAATTCAGGAAAGGTAGAAGTTCGGTCAGGCTTTGAGAATTGGCTACAAAGCAAAGATCTTGATATTCGCGAAGCAATTCGATCTCATGCTCAAAGAATTCCCCGTAACGGATGGAATGCAGACTGGGAGTGGAAACCGCCTTTCCGAAAAGAACACTCTTGTGCTCCACTGCGCAGTGGATAAGATCAAAATCCTGATGCCTGGCAAAAGCGCCGGCAATGTTTTGGTACTCCTGAACCTCGGAATAATCCCCTCTAAAAGGCATTTCCCGGACCGAGACCAATTCCTGGGCCTTGGTCTCTGAGTTACCAGTGGCAAACAGGGTCACCTGATGACCCCGGTCCACCAAACCGTTGACCAAAGAACCGATCGAGGCTCCGGTACCGCCCCGGGAAAGGGGCGTGGTCTCCTCCCATAATTTGGATACAATGGCCAATTTCATAATGTTTTAAGAATTCAAATACTTACGAACCTCCTCCACCAAGGCACTTCCCTCCTCAGGCTGCGGATTGGCCTTGATCAAAAGGAAGGTGGCGCTCCGCATCATGGTCCAGTAATAATAATTATTGATCCTTGCCTGGAGGCTCTCATCTAATTCCATTTTGGTATCACTGAAATAGTTGTTCAAAAACAGACTCTTCATTCTTTCAATAAACTCCTGCTCCTCCTCCCCCATCTTCCTAAGAGACATATACTCGAATTGTTGCAGAAAACAACCCAGATCCCTGGCAAAATCGGACAGGCAGATGTCGGTGAAGTCTATTACCGCTAACTCGGACTGACTCATTTTAATGATGTTTTCCGGATGTGAATCGCCGTGGATCAAATAGCGCTTATCAGTGGACCGCAAAAAATCCTCCTCTTTTTTTATAAAATGGTCATAGGCCTGTTCATAAATGTCCAGGTATTGCGGATATCTGGAGCCGATACTGTTCATTATACCTTTTTTTCCGGGTATGGCGGTCCGGATTCTGGAATTCAATTTATTGAAATTATATATCCCGGTAACATTGGTGGGCATTTTGTGAAGCTTGGAGAACCAATAGGCTGCCTTGCCAACGATCCTTTCTATCTCCTTGTGGTCTTGTTCCTTGATATAATTATACAGGTTCTTGCCGCAAACCCCTCGATAAAAAGTAGCCTTGTAACGATCAGAATAGAAAAGAGGCCTGGGAATGGTAAGGTTACTGCGACCAAAATCGTTATTCCACAGATATTTTAGGGCATAGTAGACGTTCTTTCTTGGTTCGTCGCTGTGGGCACTGCAAAAAAGGGACAGGGATTTTACTCCGCCTTCTTTGGTCCGAAAATAGGTCTTGAACTCCAAAACCACATGATAAGTCTCCTCCCAGACCTTTTTTTTGTGAGGAATGATCCTTACCTTCTCCACTTTTTTAAAATCCGGGTACTGAGGCAGGACTTTTTTGGAAAAAAGTTCTAAAATATAATCTTCATCAAAGAAATTCCAAATTTTATTCATAGTGTCGACGCGGCAAATAACAAGTGACAAGGCAACCGCCACCTGTTATATGATCTTAATTATTTAGTTTAAGTCTTATCCGGCTTCCAATAATACTCCCAATGACGATGCCAAAGATAGTTTTTTATTTTAATATATTGCTTTTCAGCCTTGATCTTTAAACTTCTGGTAGAAGGGTCCTCCAAAGAACGAATGGCCCTGACAAGCTCGTTAACACCTCTTTCCACCTCGTCCGGGCACCAAGCGTGCGGGCCATAGATATAGGAAAAATCCTTGGCTGAGGCCCACCAAAAAGTGCAGCTGGCCAAACCCCGAACCAGGTGCCAACGGGCCCAAGTGTAATTCTCGTCCTGATGATTCGTCTCTACCGCATCATAGACCATATAAGCCAGGTCCCAAAGATCCTTCTGCAAGGGATTGTCTTGACTCAACCAAGAAGCATAGGGTTCTCCGGCAGCCAGTTCCTCCGGACTTGATTCCCAATTACAAGGATTCAGGATAACCCGGTCAATGGATTCCAAGCTGGCTATATGATCAGACACGGTTTGGGTGGAAAGACCGGGTTCGGATACCACTTTTTCCAATACTCCTTGAGGATCCTCATGCCGCAGACCGTAAAGCTCTCCGTCAGTAGCTGTGATAAGGGTCGAGGTTGAGGTTTTTGAGGACCGGAGTCGGCTTTGGACAAGTTCCGGAACATAAGTATTAGAAGAACTTCTGGACCTGAGAATGACCTTTAATCCACTGGATTTATCCTCATAAACACCAGAGTAGTCGGTCTTTTCCAAATCCTCGTTATAGGCGATCTCATCCAAGATCAACCAAGAAAATCCTTCCTCCCGGACCAATTGCGCCACTTCCTTGGAATAGGCCATTTCAGGCATAAAAAAACCCTCCAAAGCCACCCCATCACCGAAACTCTCCCTTAAAATACGAGTGTTCTCTTTGATCTGAGACCTGGTCTCTTCCAGGGGAACCAGGGGGGTGAGACAGTGATAGGCCACACTTCCGGTCAACTCCAACTGCCCCTTGTGGACCAATTTCTTGATTCTGCCTATAAGTTCGTCATAGCCCAATTCTTGCCACCTAAGGATCAGGCAACCGGTGATATTTAAAGTGAATCTCAGATCACTGTTATCTTCCAGTAGTTTAACTATCCTTTTGTAACTGGCTTCTGTGGCTTCTTCAACCACATACGGGTCGGCATTGGCAGGTTGATACAAGTGTAGAAAATTTATCCAGGTCATATAATCTTTAACAAATACAATAATTAAATTAAGTTTAACAACTAAAACGCAAAAATCAAGCGTCGATACCTAAAGGGACAGCTTCCCTTAACGGGGTTGATGTGGGTCTGGGTCGACTACTTCTTACCGTTCAATTTCATGGCTATACGATACAGTTTGACATATTTTTTAGCCGGCAATTCCCAGCTATTGGACTGGCGCATCACTCTGACCACCAGGTCCTCCCAGCTAGACTTGTGCAAGTAGTTCTCCAAAGCCCTGACTATGGTGCCGTAAAGACTTATTTCGTTGAATTTAGAAAAACTGAAACCAGTTCCCTGGTTGGTGGCGGGATTGTAATTCTGAACAGTGTCATGCAAACCACCCACTTTTCTCACAATAGGCACACAGCCGTATCTCATGGCAATCAACTGGTTGATACCGCAGGGCTCGTGATGAGAAGGCAGGAGAAAGAAATCAGAACCGGCATAGATCAGAGTCTCATACTTCTGATTCTTTTCATGGGACGGGATAATGACCAGTTTCTTGGGATAGATCTTGGATATCTTTTTGATCTCCCGAATATATCTCTTATCACCAGCGCCGATGATTATGATCTGGACATCCATCTGAGCCAGGTTAGGCAGGATTTTTAGGATCAGTTCAAACCCCTTTTGGAAAGTCACCCTGGAAGTGGCGCATATGAGAGGGATATTCTGATTTACAGCCAGGCCGAATTTTTCCTGAACATGCAATTTATTCTCCTTTTTTAAATAAATGTTATCGCAAGAATAAGTCTTATACAAACTCTCGTCATGAACAGGGCTGTAAGCGGTGTAATCTATGCCGTTTAGAATACCGAACAACCGATCCTGGCGATTGCGGAGGACCCGATGCAGGTCCTGCCCGAACTTCTTGGTCATAACCTCTTCTCGGTATCGCTCACTCACGGTATTTATAACATCTGCGGACAGAATAGCCCGTTTAGCAAAATTGATGTATTCGATATTGGGGTTATTCAAATGAGGGATCTTTTTTCGTCCATAATCCTTTTTTTCCGGAGGTATCTCCCACCAGTTAGTACCAAGCTGAAAGACCAGATTATGGATGGTAAAGACAGTCTTGGCCTTTTTTAGAGTTTTGGAATAACGAAAACCGGTCTTAAGATAAAAAGGTATAAGACCGGTCTGCCAATCATGGCAATGTATGATATTAGCTTCGAATTTCAAAAGGGTGATGAGTTTTAAGGCGGCTACATCAAAGATCAAAAAACGGACATTCTCATGACTGGAGCCGTAAAGCTTTTTTCTTTGGGAAAAATACTTCTTGTTCTCCACAAAGTACACCGGCAGGTCATGCATCAAATAACCCTTCCAGAAATTGACCTTTATAGTGTCCTCAGAGTTGAGACGCAACTCCACATTTTGATAGATTAATTTCAGATCATGCTTCTTTTTGTCTATTATCTTGCCGTACAAAGGTGTGATACAGATGGTCTGGTGCCCCAATCTATGAACCGCCTTAGGAAGGCTCCGGGCCACATCACCCAAGCCCCCGGATTTGGAAAAAGGGGCCAGTTCTGAAGATATGGAAACTACTTTCAATTTTTTCATACATCTAGCTAAAGACTTTGCTAGGCCTTTGGTTTAAAAATAATAATCAACTATTTAAAAAATTTGCGTTATTACCGGCGCATATGGCCACGGCCAAAGCGTCGGCAGCGTCATCCGGTTTAGGTATTTCTTTTAGTCCCAAAAGTAATTTGACCATTTTCTGGACCTGGTCCTTGCCGGCCCTGCCATAGGTGGAAACTGCCTGTTTAACCTGAAGTGGAGTGAACTCTCGGACCGGTATTCGGTCAAGCCTGGCCCGCAAAAGGACAACTCCCCTTGCCTGGCCCACCACCAAAGCGGTCTTGGCGTTCTTGCAGAAAAAAAGTTCTTCCACAGCAATCAATTCTGGTCGATATGCTTCAATTATCTCGGCCAAACCCCGGTCCAACATCTCCAGTCTTTCAGGCATCTCTTTGTGAGACTGGGTCACCACAGAACCATAACTCAAACACTTCAAATTTCCCCTCTGATCAACCTCCAATAATCCGTAGCCGGTATCAGCTATCCCGGGATCGATTCCTAGTATTATCATAAAACTAAATGATATTGGTATAGTAATCAGACACATCCTCACATTCCTCCAAAGCACTTATAAACTTATCCACCTTTTCTCGGTCCTCAGCTTCCAATTCTTGGGTGTTTTGGGGTAGGTATTCCAGGTCAGCCGACTCTATCTTGATCCCCTTGTGAACCAGATTGTCACTGACTAATTTCAGATCCTTGGGAGCGGTATGAACGATCCAGCCCTCTTCCTCAACTTGAATGTCCTCAGCCCCGGCATCAATGATCTCCAACTCCAATTCCTCCCTATCAGTGTCAGGTAAATTCTCTTGACTGACTGTGATCACTCCTTTTTGCTTGAAGTTCCACATCACAGAACTGAAACTACCCCCAAACTTGGTGAACAGATGTTTGATATTGGCCGCACTCCGGTTCCGATTATCAGAAACGCTTTTAACAATGAACTGGGAATTGGCCGGACCCAGGCCCTCATAGAAAAGCTCTACCAAACTGTCACCACCAAGCTCGCCGGTGCCCTTTTTTCTGGCCCGTTCAATGTTATCCTTGGGCATGTTGACCGACTTGGCCCTGTCCATAGCCAAACGCAGAGATAGATTGGTATCCGGGTCGCCTCCGCCGTCTCTGGCGGCAATGGTGATGGCATAGGCCATCTTTGTAAAGAGAGCTGCCTTTTTGGAGTCTTGCACCGCTTTAATATGCTTTACCTTGGACCATTTGTTATG
>CAZNAQ010000014.1:8141-8978 GCA_964571265.1 uncultured Gammaproteobacteria bacterium
TAAAAATTTCGGAGTGATTTTTAGACTCTAAAAAAGGGGCTGTTTATTGTAAATACTGCCCCTTTGATTCTCCGATATTTTCAGTATAGCACAAAAAGTCCTTAAAATCAAGGAATGAATAATATCCTGTAAAAAGATAAAAACATACACCTGAGTTCATAAATTTCTCTTTCAAAAAGACCTTCTAGTCCACCGGCTCAGCCACAAGAACAAGTCGATGAGAGGTTGAGTAGAGAGGATGACAGGTGAATAAGGTCAATATCTCCTCGCTTCCGGACTCAAGGATAGATAGATCGGTCCTGTCCACTACCCGGACCTCTGTGATCCGATAAAGATACTCTTCTTGGTTCCAGATAATATAGACCAAATCTTCGGGTTCCAGTTTGTGGAACAGATAAAAGGTCAGATTATGGGGAGGTAGGTACTTGAACCTGTGTCCGGTTATGACAGTGTTCCCGACCTGACCCGGGGTCGAACCCTCAGGAAGAAGCCAAACTCCTTTCTCCAGGGCTGACTCGTCCTGTGAACGGATTATCGGAGCATTGACCCCGATCTTGGTGATTATAAGTCTGTCTGAAGAAACCGAATATTCGGCCTCCGGAAGCCTGTTGATCATTTTTTCAGCCTCTTGTCTGACTTGGACCGGCTCCTTGGCAGATACGGAACGTTCCTCTTTTTTGGGGCTCAACTCATATCTTAACTCCGGATAAACAGGCAGGATCAATAAATAAAGTAAAATTGTCAGAGTTAAGAGCCTTACAAACAAACGAAGCGGATTGCTCCCCAAAAAGGTCTTTTTGATGAATTTAAGCATACTAAGAATGCGGTCTGGTCCCG
>CAZNAQ010000015.1:0-8645 GCA_964571265.1 uncultured Gammaproteobacteria bacterium
GGAAAAGGCTTACAAGTCCTATCTAGAGCAAATTTTTTCTTCAAAAGCGAAAAGGACCTGGGGTAGCTTAAAGGAAGAGGACTTAAGAGAGCTGAAGGGATCTTTGGCCAAGGACAAGCAGGAGAACTTGAAGCAGGCCGCTAAGTTGATCGCTTCTTTGTCAGACAATGCTGTTTTCTGGGCCTTTAACAAGAATAATCTTTACTACACCGGTATTTCCAATCTCCTGCAACAGCCGGAGTTTGCCAGAGAGGGTTTGATCTACGATATCTCCGCCATCATAGATCAGATGGACGAGATAATAGCTGATATCTTTGAGAACGTCCCGCAAAAAGAGATCAACATTCTAGTAGGTTCGGAAAATCCTTTCGGCAGGTTCTGTAGCACGGTTTTGACCAAGTACAGATCAAGGAACGGCAATTTGGGTGTTTTCGGTATCCTGGGACCCTTGCGAATGGATTATCAAAAAAATATCGCCCTGGTAGGACAGGTGTTAAAGGGATTTGAGGGCAAATAATAATTAAATCAGTCGTTGTCTATGCCGTATCAAAAAAAAGAGGAGGAAAAGAAGCAGAGGTTTGGCCGAAAAGAGGACCAGAAAAAGAAAGGGGCCAAGGAAAAGGAGGTCCAAAAACTGAAACAAGAAAACCAAGATTTAAGAGAGCAGTATCAGAGAGCTTTGGCTGACTACCATAACCTTTTAAAAAGATCTGGTAAAGAAAAAGAAGAGTTGGTCAAATATGCTAATGAATCATTACTCAAGGACCTATTGCCGGTATTCGATCATCTAAAACTCTCCTTGGCTCATGTGTCCGGAGAGGATGAGGAAAGCCAATGGGTTCAAGGAGTGAGATACGTGGTAAAACAGTTTCGAGAGGTTTTGGAAGAGAACGGAGTGAAGGAGATAAAAGCCGAGGGAGAGAAGTTCGACCCCGAGTACATGGAAGCCCTAGAAGGAGAGGGGGAAGTGGTGAAAAAAGAGGTCAAGCCCGGCTATACCTTAAATGACAAGGTTATTATTCCGGTAAAAGTGGTGGTGGCATCAGACACGGATGACAAGGAGTCAAAGGAGCAGGAACAAAAGGATCATAAGTAATTTGTCTCTTGATAGCTTTTCGTCCCTAGGGACGATGTTATCCAAGAGATATATAAACATATGACAAACAAACTAACCAGATGGAGTCCTTTTTTGGAACCCTTTGAGGATATGGAAAGAGCTTTTAATGAGTTCCTTCCGGCTATCAGAGGGGACAGAGAATCCTATATGCCGGCTATTGATATGTATGAGGACAAGGACAATGTCATTGTTGAGGCCCAATTGGCCGGTATTGATCCGGAAAATGTGGATCTTTCCATTGAGAACGATGTTCTGGCCATTAAAGGGGAAAGCGAGAAGAAAAATGAGGTAGAGGACAAGAACTACTACCGAAAAGAGATCAAGAGAGGTAGTTTTTACAGAAGTATCCCTATGCCCACAGCGGTTGAGGGAGACCAGGCCAGTGCCGTGGCTGAAGAAGGGGTCTTAAAGATCACCATCCCCAAGGCCAGGGAGGCCAAATCCACTCCGATCAAGATTCAAAAAAAAGATAGATAAGTAACCCGAAACTCTCCCGCCCCTCGGGGCGGGAGGGGCTTTTAGGGGTTTGGCGGACAATAATTGCCAAATAAAAAATCTTTGCTTGTTTGGCAGTTATTGTTTGAAAATAATTAAATAATATACCATTGCTTATGACGCTTAGGATAAGAATGGTGTATTATAAGTATAAATTTATGGGAAAAATATTAGGAATCGATTTAGGAACCACCAACAGTGCCATGGCCGTGATCGAGGGAGGTCAGCCTAAGGTGTTGGAGAATGCCGAGGGTAACAGGACCACCCCTTCTATTGTGGCTGTTTCCAAGAACGGTGAGAGATTGGTGGGACAGGCTGCCAAGAGACAGGCGGTGACCAATCCCGGTAACACCGTGTTCGCGGTCAAGCGTCTGGTGGGCAGAAAATTTGAAGAGGACGAGGTTCAGGAAGATGTTAAAAACGCTCCTTATGAGATTGTAAAAGGGGGAGAAGGAGTGAAGATCAAAATGGGAGATAAGGAGCATACTCCGGAAGAGGTATCAGCCATGATTCTTTCCAAGTTGAAGAGTGATGCCGAGGAAAAAACAGGCGAAAAGATCACCGAGGCCATAATCACTGTCCCAGCCTATTTCAATGATTCACAGAGACAGGCTACCAAGGATGCCGGAAAGATTGCCGGTTTGGAAGTAAAAAGGATCATCAACGAACCTACCGCAGCTGCTTTAGCCTACGGCTTTGACAAGAAAAAGGGTCAGCAAATAGCTGTGTACGATCTGGGAGGTGGTACCTTTGATATCTCCATTTTGGATGTTTCCGAGGATACAGTAGAGGTTAAATCCACTCATGGAGATACCAGACTAGGAGGTGAGGATTTTGATCAAAAGATAATCACCTGGATCTTGGAGGAATTCAAAAAGGATCAGGGAATTGATCTGTCCAAAGACACTCTGGCCCTGCAAAGGATCAAGGAAGCGGCTGAGAAGGCCAAGATCGAATTGTCCTCACAACAAGAAACAGAGATCAACCAACCCTTTATTACCAGTGACCAGGAAGGTCCTAAACATTTGAATTTGAAAATGACTCGTTCCAAATTAGAGGAACTGGTCGGTGACCTGGTGCAGAGAACTTTGGAGCCTTGTAAACAGGCTTTGTCCGACGCCGGTTATGAGGTTAAGGATATCGAGGAAGTGGTCATGGTGGGTGGTCAGACCAGGATGCCCTTGGTCCAACAAAAGGTTAAGGAATTCTTTGGCAAGGACCCCAACTTGGGAGTCAATCCGGATGAAGTAGTGGCTATGGGGGCTGCTGTTCAGGCCGGGATCATGCAAGGAGATGTTAAAGACGTGCTTCTCTTGGATGTCATTCCCTTGACCTTGGGTATCGAGACCCTGGGCGGAGTGGCCACTCCCATAATCGAGAAGAACACCAGTATTCCCACCTCCAAGTCCCAGATTTTTTCTACTGCAGCTGATAATCAATCCAGTGTGGAGATCCATGTGGTCCAAGGAGAAAGACCCATGGCCAATGATAATAAGAGTCTGGGCAAATTCATCTTGGATGGGATTCCTCCGGCACCCAGAGGCACCCCTCAGATCGAGGTTACCTTTGATGTGGATGCCAACGGCATCTTGAATGTCAGTGCCAAGGACAAGGGTACTGGCAAGGAGCAGAAGATAACTATTACCGGATCTTCCAGTTTGAATGAAGAAGAGATCGAAAAGATGAGAAAAGAGGCTGAGCAGCACGCTGAGGAGGACAAAAAGAAAAAAGAACAGATTGAGGTCAAGAATCAGGCCGAATCAGTGGTCATCCAGACCGAAAAACTCCTGGAAGAGTCTGGCGACAAAATGAATCAAGAGGACAAAAAGAGCTTAGAGGAAAAACTGGAGGCCCTGAAAAAAGCCAAGGACGCCCAAGAGATCGATCTGGAAGATCTTAAACAGAAGATGGAAGACCTTAATCAGGTGGCTCAAAAAATAGGTACTGCCATGTATCAACAACAGGACCAGGCCCAGGCCGGATCCGAGGCCGGAGGCGAGAAAACTCAGGAGCAAGGACCGGTTGAGGGCGAATATGAAGAAGGTTCTCAACAAGGCGACTCCAAGGAAGAGGATAAAGATCAGTCTCAGGACTCCGGTTCAGAAGAAAACAAGCAATAAGAATTTATAGACCGCCCCTGTTTTTTAGGGGCGGTCACTTAAGAGCTTATTGTATAAAATATCTAAAAAACATAAGTAAGCAGATATCACTTAGGTGATATGTATTACAATGTTTCCCCTTATTATGTCTGATCAACAACCACAAAATCAACAAGGTGGAAAGCAAGTGCAAGTAAAGATGAGTGAAGATGTTTCCAAAGGTTTTTATGCCAATGCCATGATGAGTAACCACACCAAAGAAGAGTTTGTTTTGGATTTCATGAACATTTTTGGTCGTAACGGAACTGTCGGTTCAAGAGTGATAGTCTCTCCGGGACATTTCAAGAGAATGATCCGAGCTATGGAGGACAACCTTAAGAAGTATGAGGCTAATTTCGGCCAAGTCGAAGAAGCCAAGGGTCAGACCGGAGACCGGGAAATAGGTTTTAAGGGTTAAAAAAAGACTTTGATTGTCTGAACGGCTGTTTAGGCTGTTTTTAGGTTTAAAAAATAAACATCAAATAATTTATGTCCAATAGAGATTACTACAGTGTTTTGGGAGTGGATAAGAATGCTACACAAGAGGAGATAAAAAAGGCTTTTCGAAAGTTGGCCCATCAGTATCATCCTGACAAAAAGACCGGAGACGAGTCCAAATTCAAAGAGATAAACGAGGCCTATCAAGTCTTGGGAGATGAAAAAAAGAGATCTCAATACGATCAATTCGGTCATACTGCCTACAAGCAGGCCGGCCAGAACGGAGGTGCCGGTAGTGCTGGTTTTGATTTTAATAATTTCGGTGGCTTTAGAAGTGGGGGAGTAGAGTTTGATATGGATGATCTGGGTGATATGTTTGGCGGTTTTGGTGATATGTTCGGTTTCGGGGGAGGTTCCAGAGAAAGACGTTCTGGTAGAGGGGCTGATATCCAGGCTCAAATGAACATCAGTTTCGAGGAGGCTGCTTTTGGGGTCAAAAAAGAGATTTCTGTAAAAAGAAAGGTGGTCTGTGACAAGTGTCAGGGCAATCGGGCCGAACCAGGGACTAAGATAGAGACTTGTGCCACTTGCGGCGGCTCCGGAAAGGTTAATCGTGTCCAAAGAACTATTTTTGGAAACATGCAAGTACAGATGGTCTGCGGTGATTGTAAAGGGGGTGGTAAGACCTATGCTCAGAAATGTTCCAAGTGTCAGGGAAGCGGCCTAACTGAAGAGGTGTCTAAGATCTCGGTGGACATCCCCGGAGGCATAAATGAAGGCGAGAGTTTGAGGTTGACCGGCCAGGGAGAGGCCGGTGTGGACGGTCAGCCGGCCGGGGACCTGTATCTTAAAGTCAGGGTCTCTCCTCATCCCAGATTCAATCGCGAAGGCTTTGATATTTGGTCCCAAAGGGAGATAAACTTTAAACAAGCCAGCTTAGGTGATAAAATAGAAGTGGACACTATTCACGGAAAGGTAAATTTAAAGATTCCGGCCGGTACCCAGTCTGGAACCGTTTTTCGTTTGCGAGGAAAAGGTGTTAAAAAATTGGACGGACGGGGTTATGGTGACCACTATGTGGAAATAAAAGTGGTGGTGCCCACTGGCTTGAGCAGAAAGCAGAAAAGCCAGATAAGTGATTTGGATCTATAATAATTCACATATTCTATGAAAAACATCTTCAGAAAGATAGGCCTTTTTTTGTTCTGCTGTTTTTTATTGATCCTTTTGGGATTCGCGATCTTTAACTCCAACGGTCTTTTAGGTTTTTTAGAGGTGGAACCTCTTAGTTCCCAGGAATTGCAATTGGATGAACAAACAGCCACTATCAGGGCTATTCAAAGGAACAAACCGGCAGTGGTCAACATTACGGTTTATGTAACACAAAAAACAGAAAGAACCGATCGGGAGACCGGGGCCAGGCTTGAGTCTGAGATAGAGATCCAGGACGGAGCCGGCACCGGTTTTTTGATATCCTCGGACGGATACATTCTTACTAACAAACATGTGGTGGAAAGCTCCTATGAAGGAGATGTCCAATTTCGGGTGGTCTTGAGTTCAGGAAAGAAGTATTACGGGCAACTGATAGATACCGACCCCTTAAACGATCTGGCGGTTTTGAGGATCCATGATAGAGACCTTCCTTATGTGGAGCTGGGGGACAGTGATCAGCTTATGGTCGGTAGCAGTGTGATCGCTATCGGCAATGCTCTGGGTCGTTATCAGGATACCGTAACCAAAGGGATAATCAGTGGTTCTGGTAGAGATTTTATGGCCTCTGGCCTTGGAGGAGGTTCTCAACTTTTAAATAATGTTCTCCAGACCGATGCCGGAATAAATTTGGGGAATTCCGGAGGTCCTTTGATCGATCTGAACGGCAAAGTGGTGGGAGTGAATGTGGCCACTGACCGGACCGGCGACAGTATCGGCTTTGCCATCCCTATTAACGAGGTAAGGCCGGTCATCCAAAGCATAGAGGAGTATGGCAGGATAATAAGGCCCAGGCTGGGTGTCAGCTATCAAATGCTAACTCCGGAGCTAGCTGCTGACAAGGGTGTTTCCAGGAATAGCGGAGCCTTGATAGTCTCTGACAAAGATCATGATTCCGGAGTTCTTCCTGGATCTTCGGCTCAAGAGGCTGGTTTGGGAGTCGGAGATGTTATTTTTGAAATAAACGCCATTCAGATAGACGAAAACAATGATTTGCGGTCAGTCATCCAAAAGTATAGGCCAGGAGATAGGATCGGTCTAAAAGTGCAAAGAGATGACCGCATATTCATAAGAGAGGTGGTCTTGGAAAGATTTAACTAGTCTCACAATTGAATTTTTTTAAAAGGAGGGGAGTTGACTAAATATCCTTTTATTTTTAATATGGAATAAATAATTTGAATGTTATGATAGAGGTTAAAAATTTGAGCAAAAAATTCGGAGATAATCTAGCTTTGGATGATATTAGTTTTGAGGTCAAAAAAGGAGAGATCCTCGGCTTTTTAGGTCCTAACGGAGCCGGAAAGACCACTACCATGAAGATCCTTACCTCTTTTTGGCCGGCTGACAAGGGAGAGGTCAGAATAGATAACAAGGATATCAAAAAAGATTCTTTAGATACCAGAAAAAAGATCGGGTACCTGCCCGAGAATGTCCCTTTATATGAGGATATGACCGTGTATGAGTATTTGAGGTTCGTGGCCGAGGTCAGGGGTCTCAAAGGAGAGGCGGTGTTTGAAAAGGTGTTTCAGGTCGTGGATTCTTGCGGTTTGGCAGAGGTTTTGCATAAATTAATAGAAGAACTTTCCAAGGGCTATAGACAAAGAGTGGGACTGGCTCAGGCCATTGTTCATGATCCTGAGGTTTTGATTCTGGATGAGCCAACTACCGGCCTGGATCCCAACCAGATCGTGGAGATCAGGGATATGATCAAAAGGATCGGCCGAGAAAAGACGATCATCTTTTCCACCCACATTCTAGGTGAAGTCAGTGCCACTTGCGACCGAGTGGTCATCATCAATGACGGTCGAATCGTGGGTAGGGGAACCCCTGAGGATTTGGCTCAAACAGCCGGTCGCAGCTACAAGATATATATCAAGATCAAGGGGTACAAAGAGGATGTTTTAAAGGTTCTGCACCAGATTCCTGGCATCGGCAAGGTGAGCCAGGTTGATCAGGAGTCAGAGAGGATCTATGGTTATGAGATAGAACCCGAGGGAAGTGAGGACATCCGGGAAAGACTGTCTCGAACCGTTTTTCATAAGGGCTGGGTTATCATGGAGCTTAATCGCCAGAATCGTAGTTTAGAGGAGGTGTTCAGACAATTAACTCAATAATTCTATGACTATAAAAACTTATTTAAGAACCGTTTATATTCTTTTGAAAAAGGAGTTGAGAGCTTATTTTTCCTCTCCGATCGCCTATATCTTTTTGGCTGTTTTTTTGGTGGCTGGAAGCTGGTTGTTTTTTAACGATTTTTTTCTAAGAGGCGAGGCTACCATGAAGACCTACTTCACTTATCTACCCTGGATCTTTTTGTTTTTGGCCCCGGCCATTACCATGCGTCTGTGGGCCGAAGAAAAGAAAATGGGTACTAACGAGTTTTTATTGACCTTGCCTATAACTGACTGGCAGGCGGTCTTGTCCAAGTTTTTTGGTGCTTTGATCTTTGTGGGCTTGGCACTGGTCCTTACTCTACCTCTGACCTCTACTGTGTCCGGTTTAGGGGATCTGGATCCAGGTCCGGTCTGGGGAGCCTATATCGGAGCCATGTTTTTGGCCGGCTCCTATCTTTCTCTGGGTCTTTTTGTTTCCAGTTTAACCAAGAATCAGATCATAGCCTTTGTTTTAGGCCTGGGAGCTTGTTTCCTGTTCTTTGTGATCGGTGCCGGTTTTGTTCTGAATCAGGCACCGGCCTCCATAGCTCCGTTAATGAAGTATCTGGGTCTTGGGAGTCACTTTGAGAGTATCGCCAGAGGGGTCATAGATTCCAAGGATATAGTCTATTATTTGAGTTTTATTTTCTTCTTTCTGTGGTTGAATGTTCGAGTGATAGAAAGAAGGGAGTTAAGGTATTAGTTTTAAAAAATATTATGAATATACAAGAGAGAATTCAACAATTCAAGAAAAGATCCTTAGAGATTTTAAAAAGAAGCGATGTTTTGATAAGCGGTGTTATAGTATTGGGTATCTTAGTGGCCATCAATATTCTTTCTCTACAGTTTTTTACCAGGGTCGATCTGACTCAAAACCAGATTTATTCCATATCCGAGGTGAGTCGGGAAACAGTCTCTGATCTGGATGACATTCTGCGGATCAATGTCTATTTCAGCAAAGATCTGCCGGGCCGCTACGTCGGTTTAAAAGATGAGGTGAATAGTGTTTTGGATGAGTACGCCACTTATTCGCGGGGCAAGGTCAGGGTGGAGAATGTGGACCCTGAGACTTTGGACAACCCAGAGACCACCTTG
>CAZNAQ010000016.1:0-8382 GCA_964571265.1 uncultured Gammaproteobacteria bacterium
TAATCTCTGTCCGAGTCCTCATGATAGCCGGCCAGAACCAAAACTAAACGGGACTTGGAATTTATTCTTTTGCCGTTGTACAGAGTCTCCCCATAAAGATTCTTCATCTTTTTCTTAAAAGAGGCTGTAAAATCTATGGCCAATTCGATCCCTTTTCGGGGCACGATCCGGGTGGCCTGAAGAAAGATCAGATCAGTCTCTTTTAATCCAACTTTTTTCAACAAGGTCTTGTTAAAATTATCCTTACTCCATGTTTTTTGTGAAAAATCAAAGATATCCGGCAAGACCACCGAATCTATCCCTCTCCTCTTCTTGAGCTCCCTTTGAGCAATAGAGCTTAAAACTACATGTTTGATGAATTTGTTCTTAGGCGGAAGATAAGTGTTTACATATTCATTTAAGAAACCGCTTTTGGGAATACGAAACTCTTTTCTCTCCCAAAAAAAATCATGATGAGTGGCTATCGTCTTTATTTTGTGTTTTTTTATAATATTATCAAAAGCCCTGGCTGCAGAAACATGTCCTCCGAAACAAAAAATGTTGTGTATCAGAAAATAATCAAATTTCTCTTTCTTGTGTATCTTTTCCAGTTTTTCCTCAATCAAACCGGAAATCTTGAAGATTTTATCAGTCAACTCCATTTCGTCAAAATCTTTCCGACCGAAATCAATAAAGCCGTTCTCCTTAATAGTGGATATGGCACCATCCTCCCATTCCAATTCATCAATTACATAGTCAGCTGATTGGGACCTGGGTCCGGCTATTAATTTGACTTCGCAACCATAAGCCTCCAAAATCTGCTTTCTCTTTTTTATCTCCAATGAAACACCGTCTGTCTTACCCACCCGGTAATGACAAATGGCTACCTTTTTCTTGTTTTTTGCCATATCAAAAAATCTTTTGTATTAGTATTTATAATAATTTTAACAAAACCAAAAAACAGAATCAATAAAATAAGTTGGACTGGCACAAAAAATTGTCGCCCTCTTTTATTTTTGGTAAAATTAAGAAAGGAGGGAAAAAATAAATTGTTACAGAAGAATGTTTAGAAGAAAAAAGGAGAAAACAAGATTAAAAGTCTTTTTAGGCTTTCTTATTTTCGGAGTGGCCCTGGGCCTTACTCAAAATCTATTAGTGGTCAAATTGGCCACTGACCACCCCCTAGACCTAAAAGCTTTAACAGTTTCCTTAGTGGTGCTACTACCCTTCGCTGCCATCAGTGAATTGATAGTGGATAGGACCAACCTGCTTCCCAGATACAAAAAGAAAAAAAACAAAAACAGACTAATGAAAAATTTGGAAGTATTTTTGGAGTTCCTGATTTTTGGTATATTTATAGCAATGATAGACGACTTGATAATAATAACCATACTTACCGGAGAAATGATAACTCTCGAAGTTATCGCTACGGTGTTCTTGGTAGTAATACCCTTTGCAATCATTGGAGAACTGATAGTGGACAGAAAAGATTGGTTCCCAGGATTAGTAAAGACAAAAAGTATCAGAGAGCCTTAATTTTTTCTAACCAATCTTAAAAAAACAAGAACCGGCATCCAAGCAACATATAAAACAACATATTGCCACCAAGGATGCCATTTTCTAAAATATTTAAGCATTGAATCTCTAAAGTACTCTTGGGTAACCCCTCTCTTAAGTAGGGAGAAACTTCTACCCACATAATCAATGCATCTGGCCTGAGGATTATACATTGTTTTCCAACCAGACTGCTTGCACCTTCGACAATAGTCCACTTCCTCAAACCAAATAAAAAATCTTTCATCCAAATCACCCACCTGTTTTAAAGTCTCTTTTCTGATCATAAAAAAAGAACCTCGGATGGAATCCACTTCAGACTCCTTGGAATAATCAAAATCACTCTGTAAGTAGTTATCCAATATTTTGGGGTAAATATGAGGCAATTTTAATACAATAGCCAATTGATCTTTTAGTTTGGGGAATCTTCTTATGTGGGGAACTATTTCTTTTTTTTCGTTTTCAAGAAGACAACCTCCGATTCCGACGCCAGGCCGATCATCCATAAAAGATAACATTTTCTCCAAGGTATCTGAATAGACTCTCATATCCGGATTCAGCAGCAAGATATATCTACCTTGGGCCCTCTTGATGGCTTGATTGTTAGCCTTGGCAAAACCCAAATTTTTGGTATTACGTATCAATCTAACCTGTTCAAAATTTTTATTCACCATCTCGGCGCTATCATCCTGGGAATTATTATCAACCACAAAAACCTCCATCTCAAAATTACCCCTACTATTGAACAGGTGTTCCAGATTCTTTTGAAGCTTGTCTTTAACATTCCAAGAAACAATGATTATGGATAGATCCGGCATTTAATATTTTTTAATATTCTTTCTTATCTTAAGGAATTTTAACCACTCCTTAAAAAGATATTGCTCAAACAAGGTTATAAAAATAAAGGTTTTTATCTGATACCAGACTATATTCAACTTATCAAAAAAACCCTGAAGTCTCCAGTATTTATAAAAAATTATTTGTTGATTTAGAAAAGACCAGGCCTTAACTTGTCTGCTCTTGTTTTTTCTGTTCAAGGCTATACCCAAGTTACCACCACCCTTACCTGAAGCTGTGCGATCATGATAAACAATTGCTCCGCCCACGCAAACAGATTTAAGTCCTGAAAGATAAAGCCTGTAGGCCAAGTCGCAATCTTCCTTGTACATAAACATCATTTCATCAAAATATCTTTCTGACTCTTTTATCTTTTTTAGGGCCGAAGATCTGAATATGGCAGCGGCTCCGGAAGGACCCAATATTTCCTGGTCATCATATTGACCGTTGTCCGTTTCTCCCTGTCCCAAATCGTAAAAAATCAACCCTGACCTTTGTCTAATACCGCAAGTGTCGATAATTGACATTTTCTTATTATTCTCAAAATCCCACTTCAATACCTTGGGACTGGCAGAGCCCAGGGTCTTGTTCTCCTTCATTTTTTTAACGAGATTTAATATAGCCTCGGGTTCCAATATAATGTCCGGGTTAAGTGCCAAGAAATACTCAGCTCCCCTTTTCAGGGCTTCTTGTATTAGAATGTTATAGGCACCGGAAAAACCGCGATTTTCACCAGAGGTTACCAGCCAGTCCTTTTTTAAATATTCAAGATTAGGATTGTCCACATCTTTCGGAGTGTTGTCACAGACCAAAATCTGAAAGTCTGAAAAAGTCTGTTTTTTCAAGCTATCCAAAAAGTAAGGCAGGTATTTTGCAGTAACCCTGCAATAAATTATAAAACCGACTACCAATTTTGGTCCTTGAGAGTTCATTAAATAATCATTTTATTTTGCATCTCTTCCTTAGAAGCAAACTTTTGAGCCTCTAAAAGAGTTTCAAAGGTTCCGGCATCCAACCATTTGCCCTCGACCATAGCCACTTCCAACTCCCCTTTTTCCAAATACCAATTATGAAGATCAGTGATCTCTAACTCTCCTCTATCACTAGGCTGAACACTCCTGGCCGCCTCCACTACTCTGCTATCATAAATATATAAACCGGTCAGGGCGTAATCACTTATATATTGCTTAGGTTTCTCCACTATCTGTTCGGCCTTTTGATCATTATTGAATTTAACCACTCCGAACCTCTCCGGGTCTGAGACTTTTTTGGCAAAAACCTTGGCCCCTTTTTGAAAATTCTTAATATCCTCGGAAAAATCATCTTCAAAGATATTGTCTCCGAGTATCATGGCCACGCTATCATCGTCTATAAAGTTATCACCTATAATAAAAGCTTCTGCCAGACCCTTGGGTTCATCTTGAATCTCATAGGTGAACTTGGCTCCAAAATCCTTTCCGCTTCCCAATAGATTAAGATAATCCCCGGCCCTTTCCGGGGCCACAATTATCAAAATCTCGGTTATACCTGCTTTAAGCAAAGTGTTAAGAGGGTAATAGATCATAGGCTTATTATATACAGGCAACAATTGCTTACTTGTGATCTTGGTCAAAGGCCTTAGTCTGGTACCAGACCCTCCGGACAAAATAATTCCTTTCATAAAATATTCTAATTATTTTTTAGATTTATAGTAATCCTTTAAAGCTTCTTGCCAAGACCTCAGTTCTGGCAATTTAGTATTCAAGAGGACTGAATGAGCAGGTCTCTTGGCTGGCCTGGGAAACTCATCGCCATTCACCGGTATGATCGGAGTTTTTATATCTTTTAAGCTGAACAATTCTTTGACCCCTTGATACCAAGTGCAGGCACCTTTGTTGGCGATATGATAAATTCCATAACCCCCTTCCTCCTCTATCAGTCTCTTGGAGGCCTGGGCCAAGTCAAGAGTATAGGTGAATTTACTGAACTCCTCGTCAACAACTCTTAATTCCTCTTTTTCTTGAGCCAATTTAAGCATCAGGTCAAAAAAACTGGGCTTGGCATCCGGATTTTCTCCCTGAGGCCCAAAAAGCTTGGAAGTTCTTATTAAATACCATTTTAATCCTTGACCGCTCCTTTGGATCAACTCTTTTTCTCCTAAAAGCTTGGTTTCTCCGTATTTATTTACTGGATCAGGTGTGTCATTTTCCTGGTAACCATCTTTTTTCAGACCATCAAAAACATAATCAGAAGAATAATGGATCAAAATACTTCCGATATTTAAAGCAGCCTCTGCCAAATAACCCGGGACCATACCGTTTATTTCCCGAGCCAACTCCAGTTCCGACTCTTCTTCACATTTGTCAACATTATTGTAAGCAGCTGTGTTTATTATGATATCCGGTCTGGACTCTTGGATCTTTTCTGTTACCAAGTTTTTATCAGTTATATCCACATCATCCTTGTCCCAACCCACGACTTGATAAGCATCTTGTTCAAATATTTTATACAACTGACCTCCTAAATTTCCTTGATAACCTAAAATTAAAACTTTAGTCATAAATTACAAAATATTAAATTCTATATACTCTTTAACTTTTAATTGTTCTTTTAAAGAGTTATTCAACTCCAAAGAAGCGATTTTCGGAAAGTAATCCAGATACTTTCTCAAGTAGTCAAATTCACTCAAATCATCAAAGGTATGAAAATCATAGCTAGGCACCCCTTGATCATCTTTTTCAGGACTTTCTTTTACGGCTGACAAATGAGCACAGCCCACTGAAAAGTCTTTCAAGATATCGGCTAGTCCCTTATAATTCGAATGATCATTCAAAAGAGCGTTTTCCCAATGAGCAAAATCCAGACACACGCCCCCGAAAAAACAAAGCTCCTTTCTGTCAGGAAGCGACCTGGTGTTTTCTACAAAAATTTTTCTAAAATATTCGTCCCAGGAGTAGATCAAAGGATAGTCTTTAGTGGGGTGAGTATTAAAGACCTCGACTTTGTATAAAGACTCCAAATATTTTAATTCCCGACTTCTCATATCGGTCCTTAAATGTACATGGGGTATCTTTTTCACTCCAGTCCTCTCCAATGATTGATAAAGGTCCTTTCTTTTGTTTTCATCCAGGCCGGTCAAAAACAAAGATACTTCCTCCAGACCTAATTCATCCAACTCCCCTATCTTGTCTTGCCAGGTACTACCAGGAGAGTCCAAGGTGGTTATGGTAGGCAGTATCTTTGACTTTAACATAAACTAAAAATAAAAACCTTAACATTCTATCTATGGGGGTATAATAACTTTTATGGATAATTAAGTCAATTTATATCAAGCTTTAATTTTATTGATCTTGCCACTCCTTTTCCTGTCTCACCAAGAGGTTTTCGGCGTTAACCGGATCGGCCATCAACTCCTTTGCCACTTTTTCCATTCTGGCTCCCTGAGAGCCTTTAATAAAAACCAAATCTCCGGGCTCGAGTCTTCTTTGAATAAATTTCCCCGCCTCTTGATTATCTGAAAAATGAAATATATTCTCCTTGGACATTCCTTGTTCTTTGGCTCCCTCGCCCACGCTCCAAGCTCTTTCTCCGACAGTCACCAGTTTGTTAAAACCGTTTTTCACCAAAGCCTTACCAACCTCTCTGTGGCCCTGTTCAGTGTAATTGCCCAATTCCAACATATCACCGAAAACAGCCCACTTTTTTTTGTCCTGACCCACCTTGATCCTCTCTATGAATCCAAGGGCTGAAATCGATGATTGTGGGGAAGCGTTGTAGGTATCATCGATTATTAGAGTATGCTTAATTCCTTTGATGACATTCATTCTGCCCGGAGGAAGATAAAAATTACTAAGAGCTGAAGAGATATCCACCAAATTCATGCCAAAGGCCACCCCCACAGAGGCTGCAGCCAAGGAAGAATAGATGGCCGGGTAGCCTATGGCCCGAGGTAGCCTTACCGGAACTACTGACCCGTCATAGTTTAGTTTAAAGTTTATCCCCGAAAGATCGTCTAAATCACCATTCTCCTCAAAATTAAAAATCAAATTCTGGGCCCTTATGGAAGATTCTTCCTGAAAACCATAAGTTATCAATCTTGAAGTACTCATATCAGACATACTCTTGACCAAGGGGTCATCGTTATTAAGCACTGCATAGCCTCCTTTTTTCAAATGTTTTATTAAAATACCTTTTTCTTTTTTTATCTTTTCCACTGTTTGAAAATATTCCAAATGAGAAGGACCCACTGAAGTAACCACCCCCACATCACAATTCACCATATCCACCAAATATTCCATATCCCCGGGCCTATCTACGCCCATCTCCAAAATCAATATTTCAGGGAAGTTTTTATCTCTTATAATTATTAATTTACAGGCTTTTGCAAAAACTCCTGCCCAGGCCCACAAGGACCTTCCAGGCATTTCCATGTCAATAACACTTAAGGGCACTCCAATCTCATTGTTATAATTCTTAATACTTCTTCTGACTCTGAACTTAGAAGAAAGTACAGTATAAATAGCCTCCTTGGTGGTGGTTTTACCAACACTTCCAGTAACACCAACCACTTTAGGTTTATATTTGGACAAAATTATCTTCGTTAATATTTTCAGCTTTAATTGCAAAAATTTTTTCATATATTTCACTTAATTTTTTAAAAACTATCTTTCTTTAGGAACTTGGTAATAGTTTAAGATGAAATCAGCCAAAGTTCCAAAAAGAGGGGCAGCAGAAGAGGCGGCATATCTGACATCCTTGGGATCATCTAATCTGACTAACATGGTGAATTTAGGGTTTTCCATGGGAGCTGAACCGACAAAGTTGTGAATAGTCCTGTCACCGTAGCCTCCAGAATCAGCAACCTGGGCAGTTCCGGTCTTGCCTCCGACATAATAACCATCAACTCGAGCTCCGGAGGCGTGACCTTGCTCTAAGACATTGACCATCATCCCTGAAGCAAGGGCAGCGGCCTCTTCGGAGATAACTCTTCTAATTCTTACCGGGTCAACCTCCCTTTTGCCACCATCACTCTTCAAAATCTCTTTCACTATGTGAGGCTTCATCAAAACACCTTCATTGGCAATAGCTGAAAAAGCCATCACAAGCTGGAGAGGGGTGACACTTATACCTTGCCCGTAAGAGGCAGTGGCTCCATATATCCTGGGCACCCTGTCCCTAGAAAGGTTTTGTAAGCTCCCCCTGCTCTCTCCTTCGAGCTCGATTCCGGTCCGACCACCAAAACCGAATTTCTCCACATAATCAGCAAAAGTTTCTACCCCCATTCTCTCCATGGCAAATATGGATCCGGTGTTCAGGGACTGGGCTAGGGCATAGTTCATATCCACCGAGCCGTGAGGGCCATGGGAAGAAAAATCTGAGTTCCTGATGGTCCAGTCATCAACTTCTATTTTACCCTCATCCTCATAAGTGGTATGAGGAGTAATAACCCCCTCATTCAAAGCTGAAGCCATGGTTATGCTTTTAAATACAGAACCAGGCTCATAGTCGGCGAAAACAACCGGGTTGTTATAATCATTTATATCCTCTACCTTATTATATTGATTGGGGTCAAATCCGGGATCAGAACACATGGCTATTATCTCCCCAGTAGACGGATTGACTGCTACCACACTTCCGCTGTCAGCCCTGTGCCTCTTTACTGCCTCTCTAAGCTGCTGGCAAACAAAAAATTGAATGGATCTGTCTATGGAAAGAATTAGATCATCCCCATCTATGGGTTTTTTATAGTTTTTGTTGTTTATTACTATAGTTTCGTCGTCTTTACTGTCTGAGTCCAATGTTATATAACCTTGTTGTCCTGTCAATATTCGATCAAAGAAACCTTCCAGGCCATAGTTACCCCTTTTATTCTGTTCATCATAAAAATTAACAAAACCTAAAAAGTGGGACCCGTCCTCTTCTTCAGGATAATATCTTAAATTATTTATCACATGAGAAATTCCTTCCAGGACAATTCTGCGATCCCTGTTTCCATCGTTATAATAGACCAAGCCATTTCTTATAAAAAGATCG
>CAZNAQ010000017.1:0-7945 GCA_964571265.1 uncultured Gammaproteobacteria bacterium
TATTTCTGAAAGTAATTTTGAAAAGATCAGTCAGGCTGGAGAATCCGAAGAAGGTCTGATCATGTTAAAGAATTTGGCCGGTCAAATTCTTATTCGAGTTGATGTGGATGGCGAGGCCTGGTATGTGGATCCGGTGGACCTGGAAAAACATTACCTAGGAAGACCGGATGACGCCTTTAATATCATGCGGGAGCTAGGACTGGGGATAAACAGGTTGGATCTGGCCAGGATTCACAAGCCCAGTTTGGACGAGTCCTTGAATCAGTATAGTAGTTACAGTCTGCGGAAAAGAATCTCTTCTTCTATGGGTGATTTTTATGTGGATGTGGTAGAGATAGATCTTGATAATCCAGACCTGGAAATAGTCACTGAAACCGCCAGTAATGCTAATTGCCAGAGAAATTGTCCGGCTAAAAGTTTGGGAGAATATGTGTTGGATAATGACGGTTTTGCTGGTATCAACGCCACCTACTTCAATACTTCGGCTGCCAAGAGGAATTATTATTTTTTTCCTGTCTACAATTCCAATTTGGGCAAGATGATAAACGAGGATCAGTTGATCTATTGGACCACCGGTCCTATTATGGCTTTTGATGTAGATAACAATTTTTATTATTTCAAAGACAGTCGGGAATTTAAAGGAGTGGATTATTTTGAGGATAAGTATGACACTCAACTTCAGGCTGCCCTGGGAAACAAGCCCAGATTGATAGAAAATAAGATGAATTTGTTGATCGATTGGGAGATAGATAATAGTCAAAAAAATATCAAGTCCTGGCGCACCGCCTTGGCCTACAAAAAAGATGATGATGGAGGTAAGGGAAAAATATTTTTGGTTGTGGCCAGACAGGCCACGGTTCCGGACTTGGCCGAGATCTTAAAGGCCATGGAAGTGGATTATGCTTTGAATTTGGACGGAGGAGGTTCCACAGCCTTGTTCTATAATGATGAGTATATGATAGGCCCGGGACGGGATATACCCAATGCTATAATCTTTAAAGAAAATTAAAATGTTAGAGGAGTGGAAACAACGATTGCAGGATCAGGGCTTGATCGATCTTAAGGTAAAGACCAGGCCTGGTGCCGGAAAGACTGAACTAAAAGGCAAAAGACAGGACGGTGTCTACAAGATCGATGTGGCTGCTCCTCCTGAAAAGGGCAAGGCCAATCTGGAGCTAAGAAGATTTTTAGCCAAAAGATTGGGTTTGAAGCAAAATAATGTTACAATAATAAGTGGAAGCAGTGATAAAAATAAATCTATAAGGATCAAATTATGATGAGATGGAATCGCGGTGTTAAGAATTATCACAAGGGATATTTTTTAACCAAAAAGATTAATCCGGTGGTAAGATTCTTGACTGTCTCTGATATAATAATTTTAACCAGTTTTGGCTTGATCACCCCAATATTCGCTATCTTTATCACTGAAAGCATCGAAGGGGGTACAGTCGAGGTGGCCGGTATAGCCTCGGCCATTTATCTTTTTGCCAAAAGCTTGGGTCAGGTACCAGTTGCCAAATTAATTGATAGTATCAAGGGTGAGGTGGATGATTTCTGGGTTTTATTCGTCGGTTCGTTAGGAATATCTCTGGTTCCCCTTTTGTATATATTTATAAACACCCCTATTTCCCTTTATATTCTACAGTTCTTCTATGGTCTCTGTGCCGCCATGATCTTTCCTTGTTGGATGGCTGTGTTTACCAGGCATATAGACAGGAATTGCGAGGGAGTGGAATGGGGTGTTTACAGGACCATGGTCGATTTTGGTTGTGCTGTGGCCGCCTGCCTAGGGGGCCTACTTGCCTTCCGCTTCGGTTTCGTGCCTCTGTTCGTGATCATTAGTATCACTTCTTTTATAGGATCTTTATTTCTCTTGTTTATATACAATGAAATGAGTCCCAACCCTTCCAAGCAAAAAAAGAAGATTTGACTTTAAGGAACAGGACTCTTAGAATAGTAAAAATATTATTTTTAGATTTTTTATTATGAGCAAAGACAAGTCAAGCAAGGTGCCGGAGCATGTGGCCATTATCCTGGACGGAAACAGGAGATGGGCTAAAGAGAAAGGTATGTCCTCTGTTAAGGGGCATTACAAAGGCAAAGAAGTGGCCAGTGATATCACTGAAAAATTTTTTGACCGAGGAGTGAAGGTGGTCTCTTTGTATGTGTTTTCTTCAGAGAATTGGAACAGAAAAAAGGAAGAGGTTAATTATCTGATGGATCTTTTGAAAAAAACCATAGAAAAAGAAATAAAAAGACTGCCTGAAAAACAATGCCGGGTCTTGGTCAGTGGTAGGTTAAAGGAGTTACCTGGGGATTTGCCTGAGAAATGTCGACAGCTAATGGAGGAGAGTAAAGATTATACCAAAGGGGTCGTCAACTTCTGCCTTAATTACGGGGGTAGAAAGGAGTTGGTCGACGCCTTTAAGAAAATGATCAATGATGAAGTGTCTCCGGAAGAGGTTTCGGAAAGAACAGTTTCCCAATATCTTTATAACGCTGATGAAATAAAAGATCCTGACGTTATAGTCAGGACTTCGGGAGAGAGAAGATTGTCCGGTTTTCAATTGTGGCGCTCCGCCTATAGTGAACTCATTTTTTTGGAAAAATATTGGCCTGATTTCAGTGAGGATGATGTTGATTACGTCATTTCCGAGTACAAAAGAAGGCAAAGAAGGTTCGGGGGCTAGTTCAACTCTGAGAACTTGACTTGCTTGATGTTCTGTTTTAAGAATTTACTTCCCAATTCCTTGAATTTGGCAGGGTTATCTGTGGTATAAAAAACCCTGTTTTTATTTTGTTTTAATTTTTTCTCCAACTCAGGATGTCTATCTAGATAGTCTTTAAGTTTTTCAGCCACCAAACTGGGCGGATCGATGATCTGGCATTGTCTACCCATCACCTCGGAAATGGTCCTGTAAAGGACCGGATAGTGGGTGCATCCCAGGATAAGGACATTGACCCGGACTTGTTTTAAGGGTTTTAAATAATATCTGATTATTTTTCTGGTTTCCGGCCTTTTGAACCAACCTTCCTCGGCCAAGGGAACCAACAGGGGAGTGGCTTGAGTATATATCCTTAGGTTGGGATCTAGTTTCTTGAGTTCTTGTTCAAAGGTTTGGGACTTGATGGTGGCTCTGGTTCCGATAATGCCCACCTTGTTCTTTTTGGATCTTTTCCTTTGAGGTTCTTTCTCAAGAACCTCTACTGCTCCTTCGGCAGTGGGGATTATAACTCCCAAGACTCTTTTTTCTGGATGATTCTCAGGAAGCCATTCCTGCTGCAATCTTCTTAAGGCCTTGGCTGAAGCGGTGTTACAGGCTACGATCACTATTTGGCACCCCTGCTTCATTAAAAAGTCTACGCCTTGCTTGGTGTATTGGTATATTAATTCTTGCGACTTGTTGCCATAGGGGTTTCTGGCCTGATCACCCAGATAGATGTAGTTATATTCGGGAATATGTCTCAAAACCTCCTTGAGTATGGTCAAGCCCCCTAGTCCGGAATCAAAGAATCCTATCATAATCAGTAGATATTTAATTTATATAATCCTGAATGCGATCCGATTTGGGCGTTGAAATAGATGTCTTCGCCTTGACCGCCTACAAACAGATCAGATACATGGTCCATGCTCGCCAATTCGGTTTCGTTTATTTTTCCATTCTCCTTTTCTATTATTATGATCTGTTTTTGGTTGTAATAGACAGTCTTTTTGCAAGAAGGAAGGACTATAATCCCTTCTATTCTGTCGCTCAACCTGGTAATTAATTTTTGGTCATGGTTATTAAGGTTAAATTCCCAGATTTCAAAACCATTTCCATAGACAAGAACGGCATTTCCTCTCCAGTCAAAATGTTCGACCTTGTCCAATCTTTCTTTTAGAGGGATCGGAGATAAGGGTTTTAAAAGATAAAGTATTTGAAAGTCATTGTCATGGACATTCACGAGTCCAGACCTGGGAGTGCCCTTTATTTCATATCCTGAGGATAGAGGAAAGTCTATTCCCCTTATTTTTTCCAAGTTAAGAGGGTGGTAGACCTCCAGTACCGATTTTCCCAGTCTTTCTACCATCAAGTATATGTAACCATCCAAGGATTTGTGGTTAATAATTCTTCCCTCGGTATTGATAAGTTCTTTAGAGGTCTCTGTTTTTGAATTGAAACTGTAAAGACTTCCTTGGTCCAGGTAATACAATTCCCGATCGTTGCGCCACTTGGGTTTCTGTATCTTTGATCCCAGAATTTCTTTTAAGTCGATCTTTGAACTTTTTTCTTCAATCTCAAATATCTTTTTGTCAATCACCACTCTTTGGCTGTCAGGGGACCAATCTATGTGAGACTCCGGAGTAGTTGTGGGTATGGGGCTTGTTTGTCCTGATCTCAGGTTGACCAATTTGGAGTTCTCAATATCAAATCCCCAGTTCTTGTCTGGAGATAAATGATCCCCGGACACTCGGCTTGCTGATAATCTTAAGGGTAGATTCTTTTTTAAAAGTTGCAGGTCGGTAATAGTGGTTATTCTTCCGGGTTGGACTGTTATTTCTCTTTCCCAGGTATGGTAATCCGGCAGAGTTATGGTCAGGGTGTATTCCCCAGGTTTGATATTTTTCAATCTAGTTGGAGTGGTAATGTTTTCAACCTCTTCAGAGCGCAATCTCTCCCACAGGCTCAAGGGTATCTCTCCGTCCAAAAACAAATTGGCCCCCCTGGGATCTGTCTCCACCAGGATCATGCCGGTCCTTTGCACGACCTGACCCAGGCTTGGAGGCCAGGAAAGACCTATTCTGTAGCCCTGGGCGTAGGCTAGCATATAAGAGGAAATAACAAAAAAAGCCAGGACAAACAAAAAGAATAGTGTTTTTCTTTTTCTTAAAGTCATTTTTTTATTCCTTCCTAGTTATATTTACTCCGATCTTTCTCAGTCTTTGGTCTATCTTTTCATAACCCCTGTCTATTTGATAGATATTATCTATTCGAGTTTCTCCTTTGGCCACTAAGGAGGCTATGATCAGGGCTATACCTGCCCTCAGGTCAGGGCTGGTCAGTTTTCTTCCGAACAGTTGCGAGGGGCCGTTGGTCACCACCCGGTGAGGATCGCACATTATAATATCGGCTCCCATTTGAGAAAGCATATCTATATACAACAGACGACGATCATAGATGGTCTCGTGGATTATGGAGGAGCCTTGGGCTTGAGTCATCAGAACAGTATAAGGGGGTTGTAGGTCAGTGGGAAAACCCGGATATTCGTGAGTTTTAATACCATAAGGTTTTATTTTAGGACTTGGCTCTATCTTTAACCAGTCTTTGCCCTTCTTGTATTTGACTCCGATCTTTTCAAAGATACTTAAAAGTATCTGGATATGTCCGGGGTCGCAGTCCTTGATGGTCAATTCTGATCTGGTAACAGCCGCCATAATGGCAAAGGATCCGGTTTCGATCCGGTCAGGCATGACTTTTAAGCTTCCTCCTTGGATATCTTTTACTCCTTCTATCCTCATAGTAGGGGTTCCGGCACCCTGGATTTTGGCTCCTTTTTGGTTCAGGAATTCAGCTAAACTGACTATTTCCGGTTCCATGGCGCAATTTTTAAGAAGGGTATTTCCTGGGGCCAGGGCGGCTGTCATCATAAGGCTCTCAGTGGCTGTTACACTGACATTGGGGAAAAAATATTCCCCACCCTTTAATCCTTTTGTCTTTAATATGTAATTGTCTTCTTGAGATTCCAATTTAGCTCCCAGCTTTTTAAAACCCTCCACAAACAGGTCGATCGGTCGTCCTCCGGCTCCGATAACACATCCTCCGGGATGAGGGAATTTAACCTCCCCAAATCTGGCTAAAAGAGGTCCGACAAACATGACCGAGGCCCGGAATTTGTTGGCCAGGTCCTTGGGTAGTTCGTTTTTATTCAGGTTTTTGGTATTTATCTTTGCTTTGGAACCTTTTTTTTCTACCACAGCCCCCAAAGAGGACAGAAGAGATAAGGATTTGTCTATATCTTCGATATCAGGGAGGTTGGATATGGTCAGTTCATCGGCCAAAAGAATTGAGGCCGGGATTATTTTTAGGGCCAAATTTTTGGCCCCTTTGACCGAGATCTCTCCGGAAATTTGGGCCGGACCCTTAATGACAAACTGGGACATATGAGATATTTTTTAATTTTAGATTTGTTTTTAGTATATAGTATCCCTTTGTTTTTTTCAAACGTTTGACTAATTAAAAAATTTGTGTTATGTTACATCTACTAAATCAGTTTAGCTTTAGTTATTTCAATAAATTAAGAAGTAAATAACAAGGCCCCATGCTCTTGTTGAAAATTTAATATGGCTAACCATTCAACACGAGAGCAATTTTCCACCCCGACCCAGACCGAGAAAATGAAAGCTATAAACCTTAGGAAGATTCTCGACGACTTATTGCAATCCCTTTCTGAGAAAGAAAGCGATATCATTAAAAGGAGGTTCGGATTAGACAGATTGAACAAGGAGACCTTGGAAGAGGTGGGTAAGGCCCATGGTTTGACCAGGGAAAGGATCAGGCAGATCGAAAACTCTATTATCAATCAAAAATTGAAACAGCTGAATGAAAGCAAAAAGGACTTGGCCTCTTTGAGGACCATGGTAATCAAGTTGCTTGAGGAGCATGGAGGCTTAATGGAAAAGGAGTACCTTTTTAAGATACTGAACAAGGTTTGTGATTCCAGGATCGGGAAAAACGAAGAATGTTTGCATTTAAAAAAGAACCATTTTGATTTTTTATTCTCCAGGATCTTTTCTGAGGAGTTGGAAGAGATAAAAAGGTCTCTTCGCTTTAAACGGGGTTACAAATTGAGAAGTCATGACCTGGACCACATGGAAGAGGTAGCTGAAGAACTACTTAAAGAGGTCAGGCAAATGAAAAGGATCTTGAGAATAGAGGAATTGTTGGATATGGTGGCCAAATTACCCAGTTATTCCAAACATCAAGATAAATTCAGTCAAGACCATTACTTGCGACTTGATTCTCTCTTGGCTGATGAATTCTTTAATTCTGAGGAATTGAAGATCGCTGCCAACTACAAGCCTTTATATTCTTTTTTTCAGGCTATCAGAGATATTGAGCCTAATAAGTTCGGTTATTGGGGCCCCAGGGAATCAAGCGAGATCTCTCCTAGAACTATAAATGACAAGATTTATTTGATTCTAAAACATGAGGGAAAACCCATGCACTTCAACGAACTGGCCCAAAGAATCAACCAGATCGGATTTGATCATAAGAAGGCCAATTCCGCTACCATCCATAACGAACTTATTTTGGATGATAAATATGTTCTTATCGGGCGAGGCATGTATGGTTTAAAAGAATGGGGTCTTAAAAAAGGAACTGTGGCCGAGGTTATTAAGGACATTCTGTCCTCTGAGGACAAACCTTTGAGCAGAGAAGAGATAATTGACCGGGTCTTGGAGGTTAGGGTGGTCAAAAGAAGTACTATCAACCTGGCCCTGTCCAATCGTCAGGATTTTCAAAAAACCAAGGATAATAAATACATCTTAAAGCAATAAATTCTCAATATTTGGTTTTTAAAAATAAACCCCATGATCAGGGGTTTATTTTTTTCGATCTAAATTGTCTGCCAAGGTTAAAAATGGTATATTATAATTATGGATATTGTAATTGACTTAACCCCAATACAAGAGTTTTTAAGCCTGCCTCCGGATGTTTTGATATACAAAATTTTGGTTAATGTAGGCTGGATACCCATAGCTATAGTTCTCTTATGGGGGTTTAAGGAGATGTGGCTTTCCTATATAAGGGAGAAGTGGGCTGAAAAAAACGCCAATTTCGTCCTTTTGGCCATTGATGTTCCCAGAGAGAATGAGCAATCCCTGAAGGCGGTGGAGAATATGTTCAGTTATTTGGCCGGGGCCCACGGATCTATAAATCTGGTGGAAAATTATTGGGAAGGC
>CAZNAQ010000018.1:0-6096 GCA_964571265.1 uncultured Gammaproteobacteria bacterium
ACGGTGTTAAGACAGTCAATCCTGGGACCCTGGGAGGGGTTTTTAGTGAGGCTAGTTTTGCTGTATATGACACCCAAAGCGGGAAGTTAAACTTGAAATTGGTTAATAGACTCTAAAATTCAAATATATTTTTATGGAATATTCAAAAATAAAACAAGTGGCTAAAGAGGCTGGTTTTGAAGCTGGCAAGGAATTGTATCAGAGGTTTCTTAAATTTGATCGAGGTACTGTGAAATTCAAGTCAGGGCACGAAATAGTTACTCAAGCCGATTTGGCCTCAGAAAAGATCATTTTAAAAAAGATTAAGAGCAATATTCCTGATCATCGTATCCTGTCAGAGGAGTCTGGAGACACAAAAAAGAACTCTGATTATTTGTGGGTGGTCGATCCTTTGGACGGGACCACCAATTTTTCTATGCACAACCCTCTTTGGTCAATCTCTATAGCTGTTTTGTATAAGAGAAAGGTTTTTTTGGGCTTGGTGTACGCTCCTTTTTTGGATGAACTTTTTTTGGCAGAGATGGGCAAGGGTAGTAAGCTCTATTCTCCGGCCAAAAATACTCGAGGCAAAAAATTAAAGGTTTCCGGTGTTAGGGAGAATAGAGTTTTGAACACTTTTTGCCATGGCACAAGTGAAAAGGATATACAAAAGACCTTGGATTATTACCGAAAACAGAAATTGAATGATCTTGATTGCCGACAACTGGGTAGTGCCGCCATAGAACTTGCCTTTGTGGCTGCCGGCAGAGTAGAGTCTATAGTTATCCCTGGAGCTCATGCTTGGGACGTGGCGGCCGGAGTCCTTTTGGTTCGAGAGTCCGGAGGTAAGGTCACCGACGCTTCCGGAAAACCCTGGAGTTTGAACAGTCAGGATATGGTGGCCACCAACGGTCGAGTGCATAAACAGGTTTTAGAGGTTTTAAAATAAATTTTAAAATTAAGGCATAAGTTTTTATGGATACTTCCAAGATCAGACAAGCGGCTGTGGCCGGAAAATTCTACCCTTCTTCAGTTGAAGATCTTAAAATTCAGATCAATAGTCTTTTGCAAGAAGGTCGTAAAACAAACAAAAATAGGAAAGTCGGTTCTTTGGTTGTCCCTCACGCCGGTTACCCTTTTAGTGGGAAAGTGGCTGCTTCAGCTTACAAACAGGTTCAAGGGGAGTTTAGAAAAACAGTGGTTTTGATGTGTAATTCCCACACTTCTTTTTTTGAGGGAGTGGCTGTCAGTGATTCTGATCTCTGGAGAAGCCCCTTGGGAGATGTTGCCGTGGCTCAAGACTTGGCCCAAGATTTAATATCCAGAAATATCAATGTTTTTTCCAAAGATATTCTTCATGAACAGGATCATACTTTGGAGGTGCAGCTTCCTTTTTTGCAAAGAGTTCTTGACCCCGGTTTTAAGATCCTTCCTCTGTTGTTCGGTAACACCGGAGGGGATGAGTATCTATCCTTGGCCGAAGCCCTGACAGATATTTTGGAAAAGAATGATCTGGTTATAGCTTCTACTGATTTGTCTCACTTCCCTCCTTATGAAGAGGCTAATCGTATTGATAAAAGAACTTTGGATATTTTGAAGGATAAAAATATCGAAGAACTGGAAGAACATATAAGCGAGGTCATGGAGCAAGGTGTCCCGGGAGAGGAGACCTTGATATGCGGTCTGGACGGAGTTAAAACAGTAATGAAAATAGCGGAGTTGCTTGATCAGGACAAGGGAGAGTTTTTGCAATATACTAATAGCGGGGACGCGGATTCGTCTTTGCGTGATTCAGTGGTTGGTTACGGAGCGGTTGCTTTTTATCAAAATGAGACCGGGGTTGAGAAGCGATCCTCTAAAGGAGCGGAAGCCGGAAAAAAAGAAGAGTCTGGTGATTTGGACCAAGACGAAAAGAAGTTTTTGGCAGATATCGCCAAAAAAACAGTGGAAAGATATGTTTTGGAGAAACAGCTTCCGGATTTTGAGGTTAGAAATAAAAAATTACAAGAACCCAGAGGGGTTTTTGTTAGTATAAAGAAGGGTGAGGAGTTAAGAGGCTGTATAGGTCGAATAGTTCAGAGCGACCATCCTTTATGGAAAGAGGTTCAGAACATGGCCTTGGCCGCGGCTACCAAGGATGATCGCTTCCCTCCGGTAAGGCCGGAGGAGTTGACTGAATTAAAGTTCGAGGTCAGTGTGCTGTCCTTACCCGAGCCTGTGTTCGATTGGAGGGATATAGAACCTGGGAAACACGGAGTTATAGTCAGAAAGAAAGATAAAAGCGGAGTTTTTTTGCCTGAAGTGGCCGAGCAATTCAACAGAGATCTGGAAGAGTTTTTGTCTCAGTTATGCTGGCAAAAAGCCGGTTTGTTGCCGGATAGTTACAAAAACGATCCGGATTTGGAGATATATACTTTTACTACGCAAAATTTTAGTTCCGAGAAAGTTTAATTCAAGTATTCTTTTAAATATTGTCCTGTATAACTTTTTTTGATCTTGGCCACTTGTTCCGGAGTCCCTTGGCTTACTATTTCTCCTCCTTTGTCTCCGCCTTCTGGGCCCAGGTCGATCACCCAGTCAGAGGATTTGATCACGTCCATGTTGTGTTCAATTATTAGAACTGTATTTCCATTTCTGGTCAATTTTTTGAGTATGACCAGAAGTCTTTTTATGTCCTGAAAGTGAAGGCCGGTTGTGGGTTCGTCCAGAATGTAAAAGGTTTTGCCAGTAGAGCGACGAGATAGTTCAGTAGCTAGTTTTATTCTTTGGGCCTCGCCCCCGGAAAGAGTGGTGGCTGATTGTCCGAGCTTCAAATAGCCCAGCCCCACTTGATACAAAAGACTGAGTTTTTGATATATATTGGGAATATTTTGGAAGAAATTCATAGCCTCTTCTACGGTCATTTCCAGAACATCGGAAATGTTTTTTCCCTTGTAGTTTATCTCCAGGGCCTCTTTATTATATCTTTTGCCGTGACAGACCTCGCACTCCACATATACGTCAGGCAGAAATTGCATTTCAATTTTTATCATACCGTCCCCATTACAGGCTTCGCACCTACCCCCGACAACATTAAAAGAAAAACGACCCGGTTTGTAACCCTTGATCTTGGCTTCGGGAGTGGAAGCAAAAAGTTCTCTGATCGGAGTAAAAGCTCCGGTGTAAGTGGCCGGGTTAGACCTGGGAGTTCGCCCGATAGGGGATTGGTCGATATTGATCATTTTATCAATATGACTTATTCCTTCTATATCCTTATGGGCACCCGGTTCATCTTTAGCCCTATAGAATTTTTTAGCCAAAGACTTGGCCACAATGTCAGTCATTAAAGTGGATTTACCTGATCCGGAAACTCCGGTAAGAGCGATAAATTTACCCAAAGGAATTTCCACATCTATATTCTTTAAATTATTTTCCGTGGCCCCGAGTATTTTCAGGATTTTTCCTGATCCCTGGTTTCTTTTTTCTGGAACAGGGATTGATCTTTTGTCGGTCAGATATTGTCCGGTTAAGGACTTATCATTCTTTTTTATTTGTTTTGGGGTGCCGGTAGCGATTATTTTTCCTCCGTGCTCTCCGGCTCCGGGCCCTACATCAACCACCCAATCCGAGGAATTTATTATATTTTCGTCATGTTCAACCACTATGACCGTATTCCCCAGATCTCGAAGTTGTTTCAAGGTATTTATCAATTTGGAATTGTCTCTTTGATGAAGCCCTATGGAGGGTTCGTCCAGGATGTACAAGACTCCGGTCAGGGCCGAACCGATCTGGGTGGCGAGCCTGATCCTTTGGGCTTCTCCTCCTGACAGGGTGTTGGCGGCTCGGTCCAGGGTTAAATAATCCAGGCCCACATTCAGGAGAAAATGGAGTCTGGAGTTTATCTCCTTGATTATCTGAGAAGAGATCTTTTTGTCCTTGGCGGTCAATTTTTTGGATTTTTCCAGTTTTTCAAAGAATTCCTTGGCTTGTTTAATATTCTTGTTGGCCACATTAAAAATAGATGACCCCTCTATCTTTACCGCCAACATTTCGGGTTTTAGTCTTTTTCCTTCACAGGCCGGACATTTCAAGACTCTCATATATCTTCCGATCTCTTTTCTGAGGTAGTCGGACTCGGTTTGGTAGTATTTTTTTTCCAAATGAGGAACCACCCCTCTGAAGTTGGTGATGGCCTCGTTTAATAATTCTTGATCCTCTTCTTCTTTCTTTTTTTTGTATCCTGAGCCATAAAGTATTAGGTCTAGTTGATCTTCCTTTAGGTTTTTCAAGGGTGTGTTCAAGTCGAATCCGTTTTCATTGGCCATAGTCCCCAAAAGACGCATTAACCAAGTCTGTCCTCCGGTCAGATTATGAGCCAAGGGTTTTATACCCCCTTGAGCGATGGTTAATTTGGGATTTAGGATTAAGTCCGGATCTATTTCCAATTTGGTTCCCAGCCCAGAACATTCCGGACAAGCCCCATGAGGAGAGTTAAAGGAAAAATTCCTTGGTTCTAATTCCGGAAGATTAATATCACAATCAGGACAGGCAAAGTCCCTAGAAAAGGTTTTTTCTTGTTCTTGATGATCAAGGATGGTTACCAGACTACCACTCAACTCAAAGGCATTTTCTATAGCTTCGGTAGCTCTGGCCAGGTCTTCCTCGTCTTCTTTTACAACTAACCTGTCTGTCACCACCTCTATAGTGTGCTTCTTTTTTTTGTCTATCTCCATTTCTCTTATTTCCTCCAAGGAAATAAGAGAGTTATTTAATCTGACACGGTTATATCCAGCTTTGGCTATATTCTCAATCACATTTCTGTGTTCTCCTTTTTTGTCTTTTATTACCGGGGCCAAAACTATTATCTCTTGGTTCAGGTATTGTTCAGTTATTTTGTTGATTATTTCATCAACTGAGTATTTTTTAACTTTTTTACCGCATTTATAACAATGAGGACTTCCCACTCTAGCAAAAAGCAAACGAAGATAATCATAGATCTCGGTTACCGTACCCACTGTGGATCGAGGGTTATGGGTGGTGGATTTTTGGTCTATAGAAATGGCCGGAGAAAGACCTTCAATGGATTCCACTTCCGGCTTGTCCATAACTCCTATGAATTGTCTGGCATAGGCGGACAAAGATTCTACGTATCTTCTTTGACCTTCGGCATATAGGGTGTCAAAGGCTAAGCTGGATTTACCAGAACCTGAAAGACCGGTGATGACCACCAGCTTATCCCTGGGTATCTCTACATCCACATTTTTAAGGTTATGAACACAAGCCCCTTTTATCTTTATGTTTTTTTGAGACATATTTTGTTTTGATTTAGTTTAATAAACTTTTTAGAGTACTATTAAATTTAATTTAGCCTTAGGTGAATAGATTGAACATCAAAAATATATTGTACATTAAATAATGGTTTTTTTCAACCATTAAAAAACAGGGTTTTTTAACCCTGTTTTTGTAAGAATTGGTTTTTTTAGCCTACTTTGTCCACTTGTCCACTAGCTTTGTTACTCCGATTCCTGTAAAGAAGCCGATTACTGTAAATGTCAATAAAAGGACCCAGTCAATAAAATGCATAGGAACGATCCTGAAAAAGTTGGAGGCCGGAGTGTAGATTATGATTAATTGCAAGGCTAAAGACCCTATTAAAGAATAGAGTAAGTATTTGTTGGCTAACCATTCTTTGAGACTCTTGAGTTTGTCATGGTATTTGATCACCCCGATACGAACGAATTCGAACAGAACAAAACCGGTAAAGAGAATGGTTCTGGATCTTTCTTCAGGAATACCCATGTTCATGGCCACAAAAAAGACTATTAAAAGAATTACAGCCATTTGTGTGGCACTGGCCACTATCAGTATTCCCAGTTTTTTGTTGAGTATGCCTTCGTTTTTTTGTCTGGGCTTTCTTTCCATTATGTTGGATCGGGCCGGGTCCACGGAAAGGGCTAAAGCCACCAGGCCGTCTGTTACCAGATTTATCCAAAGAATTTGGACCGGGTATAGAACAATAAAGGGGAGGGTCAGGGTGGCAGTTAGAATAACAATAACTTCGGCCAAATTACAACTAAGGAGGTAGTTGATGAATTTTTGGATATTGTCAAAAATTCTTCTTCCTTCTTTGATAGAGTT
>CAZNAQ010000018.1:6106-7935 GCA_964571265.1 uncultured Gammaproteobacteria bacterium
GCAAAATTGTCATCCAAAAGAATTATATCACTGGCCTGTTTGGACACCTCGGTTCCTTTGATGCCCATGGCAATACCCACATCAGCTCTTTTGAGGGCTAAGGCGTCATTGACACCATCTCCTGTCATGGCTACTACATTTTTTTGAGATTGCAGAGTCTCTAATATCTTTAGCTTATGAAAAGGTGAGGTTCTGGCAAAGATGTTGTTATTTTCAGTTAACACATCCTCCAACTCTACTCCTTCCATCTTATCCAGATCCTCTCCGGTAAATACCTGATCACTTTTAATGTTGACTTCATTGGCTATAGCTTCGGCAGTTACCGGATTGTCTCCGGTTATCATAATGGTTCTTATACCAGCACTTTTACAGGCCATAACAGCGTTTTTGGCCTCTTTTCTGACCGGATCGTTTAGTCTGATCAGGGAGATGAAGGTTAGGTTTTTTTCTTCCAGTTCATCCGCCTCTTTGTAGGCCAGAGCCAATACCCTGTAACCCGAAGAGGCCAGCTCGTTGTTTTTGTTTAAAATTTCTTCTTTTAGTTTTTTATCCAGTTTTTGTATTTCTTTTCCGGAGAGGATGACTGAACATTTTTTTATCAGAACTTCAGGAGCTCCTTTGGCGTAGATTATCTTTTTTCCTTTGAACTTATGAAGTACGGACATCATTTTTCTTTCACTGGTGAAAGAAATCTCACCGATGCGTTCTCCGCTATTCTTTATGTTTTTATGAGAATAATTTCTAAGTGCGATATCGGTCTCGTCTCCGACCATTGTTTGCTTGCCTTGTTTGAATATTTTTTTAGCATCATTGCAGTAATAGCAACATTGAAGAGCCAGTTCTTTTATCTTTTGACCCTTTTTGGGACTCCAAATGTCTTTGACCTTCATTTTTCCCTCAGTCAAGGTGCCAGTTTTGTCAGTGCAAATAATATTAATACTCCCGGTGGATTCATTGATAGCCAGCTTTCTAACCAAGGCGTTTTTGCTAACCATTCTTTTGGCTCCCAAGGACAGGCCCAGGGTTATTACAGCTGGAAGTCCTTCTGGAATACAGGAGACTGCCAGGGAGACGGCTATAAGACCTATTTCCATGGCCCCGAATTTTTCAAGTCCGGCCAAAAAAGTGACTATTACCACGATTCCGGTAAAGAACACCAATTTGTTAGTAAACTCGCTCATGTGGTGTTGAAATTGAGTCTTACCTTCTCTGATATCCTCCATTTTTTTGGCTATTTGCCCCACTTTGGTCTTCATTCCAGTGGAAAAGACTTTTAAATAGGCTTGGCCGGAAAGAATACTGCAACTTGAGTAGACCTTATCTCCTTTGTTACGATTTATAGATTTTGATTCTCCTGTAAGAACTGCTTCGTTTATCTCCAGATGTCCATCTTCTATTTCTGCGTCAGCAGGGATAATATCTCCGCCTCCGACCATGACTATATCATCAGGGACGATTTGTGAGGCTTTGATTTCTTGTTCCTTGCCGTTTCTGACCACCTTGGCCTTAGGAGAACTCATTTTTTTTAAAGCCTCAATAGCTTTTTCGGCCTTGTAGTTTTGGATAAAACCGGCCAAAACCACAACGATCACAATAAAAAATATTAAGAGAGGTTCAAAGAATTCTTCTCCTCTTGAATAATTAACAAAAAAAGACAGGCCGGCAGCGCCTACCAAAAGTAATATTAAAGGAGATTTTAGTTGTTCAAAGAGAATTTTTGCAGGAGTGACCTTTTTGGTTCTTTTGATCTGATTGGGTCCGTATTTTTTAAATCTTTGTTCTACCTCCTGTGAGGACAGGCCCTTTATTTTTGGAGAAATATCTGGTTA
>CAZNAQ010000019.1:0-7879 GCA_964571265.1 uncultured Gammaproteobacteria bacterium
TGGAGTCGAATCAAAAAGCGTACCGGCCATGTTTATTGGAGAAGAGAGAATGAGTGGGTTTAGTCAAAAAAACAGAGACGATATCAGAGAAAAGATAGAATTTTGCCTGGAAGAGGTTTGTCTTGACCCTGGTTCTCGATTATAACTTATAAGAATCAATCTATGTCTGCTCAAAAAGTGGTTATTGTCGGCGGTGGTGCCGCCGGGACTAGTTGTGCCTTTGAACTCAGAAAATTGGACAAGGAAGTGGAGATAACGATCTTAGAGAAGGGATCTTATCTGGAATATTCTCCTTGTGCTCTGCCTTACGTCTTATCCGGAGAGATCGAATCCTTCGAGGATATTTTTATTTTCAAAAAAGAGGACTATGAAAATAATAATATCCGGATTCTTCTGGACACTACGGTGAAAGAGATCGACAGGGAGTCTAAAAAGCTCAAGTGTACTACCACTGACAAGAAAACAGAGGTCTTTTATGATAAACTGGTCTTGGCCACCGGTAGTGTACCGCAATTTCCTTCGATAAAGGGGCTTGATCAACTTGATCCGGCTACTTTAAAGACTATAACCGACGCCAAACAGATACAGAAAAGTATAAAGAAGGGCGGTAAATCAGTGGTCGTCGGAGCCGGGTTAATAGGTTTGGAGTTGGCTGTAGCTTTGAGTAAAAACGGAGAAAAGGTGTCTGTCTTAGATATCAAGGACCGCCCTTTATCCTTTTTACTGGACAAGGATATGAGCAAACAAGTAACTGAATACTTGAGTGGGTTGGGAATTGACTTTTTTTTCAATTCAGAGATAGATCAAATAGATCAAAAAAAGATTTATTTCAAAAAGGATAGTTTGGATTTTGATAAACTTTATCTTTGCACTGGAATGAGGGCCGAGCTTGACCTAGCTCAGAGGGCGGGGCTGGAGGTCGGAGAAGCCATAGAGGTCAATGATAGACTGCAGAGTTCTGACAAAAACATATATGCCTGCGGTGATTGCGTGTCTTCTACTGAATTGAATACTGAGAAAAAGATCCTTAGTCAATTGGGCACCATAGCTGTCCGTCAGGGTAGGGTGGTGGCTCGAAATATCTTGGGTCAAGACATAAAGACCCCTAAGGTTCTTAATAATACCATAACTAAAATAGGGGAAATATTTGTGGGTTCGGTTGGTTTGAGCCTGGAGAGAGCCAGACAGGAGGGCTTAGAGGCGGTGGCAGCCAGGTATTCCGGGGAAGTCAGATCCGAATATTACCCTCCCTCCAGTTTGATTAGTGTTAAGGTAGTCTCTGACAAGGCTGGAAAATTGATCGGAGCTCAGGTGATCGGTTGGGAAGAAGTGGCCGGTAGAATGAATCTACTGTCATTGGCTATTGAAAAGGGTATGAGCTTGGATGATCTGATCAATATGGAGACTTGTTATAATCCGGCTTCAGCCCCTATAAACGAGCCGGTCAGTGTGGCCTGCGAGGTGTGTAAGAAAAAATTAAGTTTAATTCAATGAAGGAATCTTCTTTGAATAGGCATCCGGAGTGGTTAAGGGTAAAGGATTTTGATCGCTCGGGTTATCAAAAAACTCTTGAGATCATAGAAAAAAATTGTTTGAATACGGTTTGTCTGTCAGCCAATTGCCCCAATCGTTACGAATGTTTTTCTAAAGGAACAGCCACTTTTATGATCCTGGGCAATATCTGCACTCGGAATTGCCGGTATTGCAATATTAAACAAGGGGTTCCGGAGCCGGTGGACAAAAAAGAACCTCAAAGGATAGGTGAGACCATAAAAAAAATGAATTTAAGTCATGCGGTCATAACCTGTGTCACCAGGGATGATCTGGATGACGGCGGGGCGGAACAGTTCGTTCAAGTGGCCCTTGAGATTAAAAAGAAGAAGTCAGATTGCAAGATTGAACTTCTTATTTCCGATCTTAAGGGAGACTTCGGGTCTTTGGAAAAAATACTTAAAGCTCGTCCCGAATTAATAAATCACAATATCGAGGTGGCCAAAGACCTGTTTCCTAAGTTAAGACCTCAAGGGGATTATAATTTGTCCTTGGAGTTGTTACGTAAAGTAAAAGATCTTGATCCAGAGATCATAACCAAATCCGGTTTTATGATAGGACTGGGGGAGGATCAGGACCAGGTAGCCCGGACTTTGAAGGATCTGTCCGGAGTTGGTTGCGATGTGGTCACTGTCGGTCAATATTTGAGACCCGGCCAGGAAAATGTACCTGTAGAAAAATATTATACACCCCGAGAATTTAAAGAAATACAGAATTTAGGTTTGGAGTTGGGTATAAAAAAAGTTATCTCCAGTCCTTTAACCAGAAGTTCTTACAAAGCTCATGATGTCCTTGGAAAAAATAAGTAAATTATTGACCTGCATTTCCTTGGGTTTTTTGGTATCTGCCCTGCTTTTTGTCGTTTATCTTTATTTTGTTGATTCGGAACAGGAAGTTTCTCCAGGAAATGTCCAAGTAAGAGTGGTTTCTTTTAATACCGACAAAAAAGTTTATGGATCCAGGGAAAGGATTGAGTTTTCGGTTCTGGTGGATTCGGAACATGAATTTTCCGGTTGGCTTTTTGTAGAGGGAGTAAAACTTCGCAGTGCATCTTATGTGAATGTGAAGCAGAAATTGGATTTAGATAATGGTGAGAATCTGGTCAGGTTTCATGACCTCACCCCTTCTTGCACCTCCGGTTGCGGTGGGGTGAATCCAGGAAAATACAAACTTGAGCTTGAGTTAAAAAATGATCAAAGTGAGTTATTGGCCACCAGCACCACAGAGATAGAATTAGTATCAAATTAATATGAAAGATTGGAGACTTTTGAATTTTAAAAAAAATTCCGGTGCCAGACAGATGGCTACAGATGAGGCTATATTGCAGGCAAGGATAAACGGACAGGTCCCGAACACCCTTCGTTTTTATACTTGGATTCCGCCGGCTATTACAGTCGGCTTTTTTCAAAGTGTTGAACAAGAAGTTGATATTAAAAAAGCCCGAGTCCAAGGAGTGGATATAATAAGAAGGTATACCGGAGGAGGGGCGGTTTTTCATAACCAAGAGATAACTTACTCTATTGCGCTGTCCGAAAAGGATGTTTCCGAAGACATTCTCGAGTCTTATGAGATGATCTGTTCCGGGGTGGTGGAAGGTTTAAAATTGTTAGGTCTAGAAGCTTCTTTTTCACCCATAAATGACATTTTGGTGAACGGAAAAAAGATATCCGGAAGTGCTCAGACCAGAAAAGAAGGGGTGGTACTTCAACACGGAACCATAATCCTGGACCTGGAAGTGGAAAAAATGTTTTCCCTGTTGAAAGTTTCCAATGAAAAGATTAAGGACAAACTGATCAAGGACGTAAAAGAAAGAGTGACCTCTGTAAGAAAGGAAGTCGATAAAGATCTTGATCCTCTAGAAATGGAAAAAGCTCTTGTAGGCGGCTTCAAAAGGGTATTTGGGTTTGACTATTTCAGAAATGACTTAAGCGAGGTTGAGTTAAAAATGGCCGAATATCTGTATAAGGAAAAATACTTTTCCGATTCTTGGAATTATCGAAGGTAATTTTTAAGAAAAAAAATATAATACACAAAGTTCCTGGAGGAAAGTTGTTAAGGATTGAAGTTGAACTTCAGGCTTTGGTGATCAAGGAGATCAAGATCACCGGGGATTTTTTTGTTCATCCGGAAAGAGACCTGTTCAAGATAGAGAAGATTTTAAAAGGAGTAAAAGTTTCTCAGGTTGAAAAGACCTTGGAGGAGTTTTTGCAAGCAGGACAGACCCAGATAATCGGCTTTTCTCCGAATGACCTTCAAGAGGTTTTAAGTAATTTAGATTAAATTTATGGAGTGGCAGTATATATATTTAATGTTTGTTTTTTTTCTGGCCGGAGTAGTTCCTGAATTGACCGGTTTTGGAGTGGCTACTGTTTCTATGTCATTGTTGCCCTTTGTATTACCTCTATATGTGGCCATACCTTTGGTAGCTATTATTTCTATGGTATCAACAGGGATCGTTGCTTTTGAGACCAAGACTTCGGGTCTTTTAAAATATATCCTACCCCTGCTTTTGGGATCGGCTTTGGGTGTTTTTGTAGGAATGTTGTTTTTAAAGGTCGTGGATGAGAGTTCTTTAAGATTGGCTTTGAGTACCTTTCTTATTAGCTATTCATTATACGGACTTTTATTTAAGGATCATTTTTTCCCTTTTAACAGACTAACCGGAGTTTTGACCGGGTCTGTGGCCGGTTTCTTTGCTGCTTCTTTTAATATTCATGGCCCCCTAGTAGGTCTTTATTCTTCATCAAACGATAGTCTTTCAAAATTGGAAATAAAGGATCTTCTGGCCACTTACATGTTTTTTACAGGCCTTTTTACCGTTGCTGGTCACACCATATCTGGTAGGATCGGTTTTGAGGTTTTAAGCTATTTTCTTTTAGCCGTACCCTTTCTTTTTTTAGGGCTTTTTGTTGGCAAAAAAATATTTGATAAGATCAATGTTTTTTGGGTAAAAAAAGGAATCTATTTTTTTGTTCTGGCAGCCGGAATAATACTCTTGTTTTGAGATCGGTCTTTAAGTGTCGGGATGCTGGGAATCGAACCCAGACTACACCCACCCCATGGGCGCGTACTACCACTATACTACATCCCGTAATTACATTACTTAAGTTATCATATTGTTTTCTTTTTTTCAAATATCTTTAATTCAAATGAAGAATAAAAAGAAGCTGACACCCAAAAAGGTTTTTGACCTGGTATCCAAGATACCTCCTGGTTCTGTGACCACTTACAAAGAGATTGCCATTGCCCTGGGAGCTCCTTTGAACTCCAGGGTTGTAGGTAATATTTTATCACAGAACACTGATTTAATTTCTGTTCCTTGTCATCGAGTAATAAGAAGTGACGGGTTTTTGGGTGGTTATGTCAAAGGAAGTAGGGAAAAGAAGAGATTATTGGAAGAAGAAGGAGTGGTTTTTGTTTCTGAAACAAGAATTGATCTCAAAGATCATTTTATTAAATTTAAATAGAGAAGATATTTGATATCACTCTTTAATGATTTTGATCGCCTTACCCTCGGTAAGAGCTTGAGCAATCTTTTTATAGGCTGAATAAAGGATTCTTTGGTAAGTGCTTTGTGAGGTGTTCATTTTTTGGGCGGCTTTTCCCTGTTCCAGGTCATTGATGTGTCGCAATCGATAGGCTTCCATTTCCTCGATTGTAAGCTCTATTATCTCCAATTTTTTCATAGGAACACCCCTAGGTTTGAAAAAAGTTACATTGGGATCGAAGTTCACTCTTCGATATAGTCGTGGTCTTGGCATAGTTTGATTTTTGGTTTATTTTATGATAAATTTCTTTAAAAGAAGGCCATTCGGCCCCTTTATTACAAAGGGGCCGATCCCGGTGCCTTCTTTTTATTTTTCCTCTTTTTCCAGAGCGGCCTTCTCTTCACGGATCATATCCAGTTCTTTTTCAAGCATCTTCTCTTCCTCCTTTAGGGCAGCCATTTCATTTTTGGAAGAAAGGAATCTTCTTCCAAAACCTCTGTTTCCCCAGGCTCTTCCGCCACTACAGAATCCTAAACCTCTTCCGCTTCCGGGGCCTTGTCCCCAAGGACCTTCTCCGTTTAATCTTGGCATATTTTTTTCACCTCCTTCCTTCTTGTTTTTTAAATTTTTTGACCTTTGTTTTGAATATACACCCATAATTATTCCTTGTCAACATCTTTAAGGGATAATGGATCACTCTTTGTTTTTAGTAAAAAAATATAACCCCGAAAGATTTTTTGGGCTTGTTCAAGGGTTTGTTGGTCGACTCAGAATTACTTGTAAAAAGTCTTGCCGGCCATTCGGCGTATAATTTTAAAAATAAATGAGCAACTTGGTAGCTGCTCATTAAAAGTTGAAGAGGTTATACCTTGGTGCGGGCAACGGGAATCGAACCCGTATCTCCAGCTTGGAAGGCTGGCATAATAGCCCTTATACTATACCCGCTTAATTTTTGAGAATTTACTTAGTTATTTTACGACGTATCCTCGGTACAGTCAATAGTAGGGCCAAAACTATCAGAATAAGGCTCATTATTTGCGGAAAACGAAGGCCGGCGACCATTGGAGTGGGATCTATTCGGATAAATTCTGTAAAGAATCTGAGCAGGGAGTAGAGGACAAGATAGCTTACAACCACTACTTCCCAATTTTGTTTGCCTTTTTTTATCAAATATATATGAATTCCCAAAAGGATGACGAATATCAAAAGATTACCCAAAGATTCGTACAAAAAGGTGGGGTGAAAATATTGATCACCCATATACATAATAGGGCGATTGGTTTCCGCGATCGGTATACCCCAAGGAAGGTCGGTGGGGCGCCCGAACAATTCTTGATTGAAGTAATTACCCCATCTACCAACAGCTTGAGCCAATATCAGGGCCGGAGCGGCAATAGAGCTCAGGAGCCAAAAATTCTTTTTGAAATTACCTGATAGGCCGGTGGCGAATCTAGCAAAAATCAAAAGCACGATAATGCCTCCAATGACAGCTCCATGGATAGCCAAACCCCCTTCCCAGACCTTGAATATATTTAGGGGGTGGGTCAAGTAATAACTGAATTCCAGGCCCACATGATATATTCTAGCCCCCAAGATACCTCCGATTATCAACCAAAAGGCTAGGTCCAGGATCAATTCCTTGGGAATTTGATAATATTTGGCCAATTTTATGGCCAAAAGAGTGCCCAGTACAATACCTAAAACTATCAGAAAACCATACCAGTTTATTTTTATTCCGTTCCAATAGAAAAGAATCGGGTCGGGATTGAAATTATGAAGGAAATTTATCATATTCTTTAATTATCTACATTTTAATTGTGCCTGTTTTTGGGCTTAGAGTCAATTGAAAAAGGCCGAATTTGAAAATTCGGCCTTTGGTTTTTTTATTCGATTATTACCATGGGTAGATTATCCTTTTTTTCTATGGGAACAAAGATCATTTCTTGACATAAAGAGCATCTGACTCGTTTTCCTCCTCTTTCAATATCATCTTCTTTAAAGTCTATTTTTTGGAAGGGTGTTTTGCAGTAGGAACATTTTTGACCATACTCGATATGGAGAACTGTTCTGCATCTTTCGCATCTGAAATTTTTACCGAACAAGGTTTCAACCTCGTCAAAATTCACTTCAAGCGGTTTTTTGCAGACCGGACACCGGTATTCAATGTGTTCACTCTTGTTTAGTTCATCAAAGAAACCCATGATAACCTCCTTTTTGTTTTAAGGTTCTTTTTATGCTAAAATTTATAGTAATTTTGAGATTAATATTAAAATATATTATGAATTTAGACAAGCCCTCGGATTTTTTAAAGGATTTGGATCCCGGTCAAGTTGGTGACTCTATCACTTGCTTGCCAGACCAAATAGAGCAAAACCTGCAAGATGCCGAAGCTGTTTCCATTCCCCAAGGCTATAGAAATGTTAATAAAGTGGTCTTAAGTGGTATGGGAGGTTCTAATTTGGGAACCAGAATGATCCAGTCGGTTTTTAAGGACAGTCTTTCAGTTCCGGTGATCATTTCCGCCGGTTATGAAGTTCCGGGATATGTAGATGAAAAGACTTTGTTTATCCTTTCTTCCTATTCCGGAACCACTGAAGAGACATTGAGCGTCTATGATGAGACTAAGAAGAGAGGGGCCAAGATGTTGGCGGTCACAGCCAGTCAAGAGGGAAATAAACTGGAAAAATTGATGGAAAGTGACGGTCTTCCGGGTTTTGCCTTCAGGCCTCTTAAAAATCCTTCTGGTCAACCACGTTTGGGCTTGGGCTATTCTGTTTTTAGTCTTTTGGCTGTTTTTGACAAGCTGGGTCTTCTGAAACTGGACAAAAAAGAGGTTTTTG
>CAZNAQ010000020.1:0-5712 GCA_964571265.1 uncultured Gammaproteobacteria bacterium
TGAATACAATAACAATCTTTGATATGAATTTTGAAAAAATACCACAACAAAGAGATATTGTCTCCAAAATATTCAGAAACACCCGGGAGTTTGAAAAAAAGGTGGCCCAGACCCTGGAGTGGAGCCAAAAAGGAGGACCGGAAAAAGGAAGCCGGAGTTTTGTTAATGCCGTGGCCGGAGACATAAAACTGTCCGCGGAGGAATTCGGTGAATTAAAAAAAGAGATCAAGAAAGAGATGGATCGCTTAGAGGAAGCAGGAAACGAAAAAATAGGAGCCGAAACCAAAGAACGAGCCTTTTCAAAGGAAGAGACTGAAATGATGATTGAAAGCTCCAGAAAACAGATGCTGAGAGAGGCTAAACGAAGCGGAGAAGATCCGGATATTGAAGAGCTTTATGCTGATAAAGAGAATGAAGAATCTTAAAGATTATATTTTTCGATACTCGCATATATCTCTAAAATCACAATATCGACAAAGATGGCCGGGATTAGCAGGAAATTCCTTTTTCTTAATGTTTCTGATAGTCTCGGCTATTTTATTTTCCGCTTTTTCCAGATCTTTATCACTGCCCAAAAACTCTATTTCTTGGTTATTCTCTAGATAATAAAAACTCAAGGAGCTTACTTCTCGGGAAAACAATTGCTTAGCCACCATTTGATAGATCAGGAGTTGTAACTTTTTATCAAACTCCAACTTGCCGTTGCCTGGCATTTGACCGGTCTTGTAATCTATGATCTTTATCTTGTCCTGCTCCTCGTCAATCCGGTCCATAGCTCCTTTAATAGCACAATCCTCTTTGTCTACTCTTATTTTAAAATTGAACTGTTTTTCCAAAAAAACGGCCCTGGGCCAAGCTTTTTGATGCTTAGCATAAAAATCTTTTAGGATCTTTTTTCCTTTTTTCCAATTCTCCTGCTTTCTGGTCTTAGTATCGTACCAATCATCGATCCAATTCTTTTCATATATGTCCAATATCTCTTCCAAGCTTATCAGATCCCTGTCATCCCCCTGTTTCTTTTGTTCGGAGAACAAGTCACCCTGCCTGGAGCCACGACGATCATTGATGATTTCAAAGGTTTTTTGCAAGGTTTGGTGAAGAGTCTTACCAAAAGAGAACACCGACTTACCCTTGACCGGGACTTTTAAGATATGTGCCAATTTGTACTGATAAGGACAATTGAGAAAGGCGGTTATCTGGGTGTAAGAAAAACTGGAGGGCAGAGGTAACTCCTCCTTTGTCGATTCAATATCCATAGAACCTTCTTTTCTCTCCAGTCCCGCCAGTCCCGACTCCCCTGAAGAGACTTCCTTTTTTTTAATTTTCTTTCCTGCATCTTCGACCAGACCCATCTCTACCAAGAACCGAGATGGTTTTTTTAAGGTCTTGCCTCCATAATCCTCAGCCCAAGAAAGATGCACTTTTTCCTTGCCCCGGGTCAGAGCCACATAAAAAAGCCGACGCTCCTCTTCCAAATGGATATCACCCTCGGGCAAGATCTCCTTGATCAAAGGATCAGGCAGTGGCAGGGGTTCTTTTCTTTCGATAGTCGGAAAACGCTTGTCCACTAACTGGGGAATAAAGATATACTTAAACTCCAAACCCTTGGCGGCATGGACAGTCATCACCTTAATGGCTTCCGGTCCCACATCTAGATCTACAGGAATATCCCCGGATTCACCGGCATCTATCTCCAACTGCAACTCCTCTAAAAAAGCATCTACTTTTTTATCGGTTGCATCAGCCTCGAACCTCTTGATCCTCTTTAAGAATTGCTGTAAAAGCACTGCTGTCTCTCGGTCATAGTTTTCTTGTTTTAAATAATATTTGAGCAAACCACTGTCATTCAAAAAATTCAAGAACATCTCACTGGCCCGATCTTCCCGGGCTTGACCAGAATGTTTTTTGATCAAGGGCAAGACCAGATGTATCTTTTTTTGAGTCTCTTCGGAAAAACCCAGGCCGGCAGCATTGTTCAAAACCTCGAATAAAGACCAGGCCTTGCGCTTGGCCCAATAATTAAAATTTGCCAACTCCTGGGTAGTAAAACCAAAAATGGGCAAATTCAAAACTCGAAAAAAAGAAGTGTCATTATGATAACCGGTCAACAATCGAAAATAAGCGATAACATCCATTATTATCTCTTTGTTGTAAAGACCTTTGGAAGAATAAAGAATATAGGGTAGGTCGGCCTCTTGTAGATATTGACAGACTTCTTCCGCTCCTTGATTGGTCCGGACTAAAACAGCAAAATCATCCCAAGTCGCCCCTGAATCGCTTTCTTTCAATTCAATTATCTTTTTAACCACCTGAGACATCTCCGAGTCCAAGGAATCCTCTGATATAACCTCTACTTCTCCATTTTGGCCAGTTTGAGAGACCAGTTCTTTGCTTAATTTATTGTCTTTATTTTTCCGATTTAGTTGGTATTCAAGTCTGTTGGGATCATTTTGTTTTATGAATTCATAGGAAATATCCAATATTTTTTGACCATTCCGGTAATTATTAACCAGAAAAACCTGCTTAGCCTCGGGATAATCCCTGGTGAATTGCTGGACATTACTGGTCGAAGCTCCACGGAATTTATACACGCTCTGGTCATCATCAAGGCAAACCACAAAATTATTCTTAGGTGCGGCCAATAATTTTATAAGTTCGTATTGAGACAAGTTGGTATCCTGAAACTCGTCCAACAAGATATATTTGAATTGAGCTCGATATTTTTCCAATACTGCCGGTCGATCTCGAAAAAGTTTTAAACAATAATCGATCAAATCCCCAAAATCCAGAGAACCGTTCTTTAAAAGAAGCTGCTGATAAGTATGGTAAGCGTTGGCGATCTCCTTGATCCGAGCCACCTCAGCAGAAGCAATATCCTGATCAAAATTACCCTCAGAATCCTGAAAATCGGTTATCTCAACCGCCTTACCCTTTTTATTCTTACTTCCATTCAACATTTCGTCCAAATTCTGCTCCAATTCCTGAGCATACTCCAAATACTGATCCGGTGAAATATCTTCGTCCTTGGCTCGGGAAAAATGATTAAGCAGAGTCTTAATGAACTTGGTCGGATCACCTAAAGGCTTGTAATGATCCAATTCGAACTTGTCAAAATTCCTTTTAAAAAGAATGTATTGCTCGAACTCATTCAAGAGTTTAAAATCGGTGGGCAGACCTATTTCCAAACCTTCCTGGCGCAAAATCCTTTCAGCAAAACTATGAAAAGTGGAGACCCAAAGATCGAAATAGCCGTAACCCAAGTGGTCGGTCACCCGATCCTCCATTTCCTGGGCCGCCTTCTCGGTAAAGGTCAGGGCCAAAACTTCTTCTGGACAGGCCCACTTCTTATTTATAATATTAGCGATGCGCTTGGTAATAACCGTGGTCTTGCCGGTCCCGGCCCCGGCCACAATCAAAAGAGGGCCGTCCTTATGTTCAACCGCCTCTTCTTGCTCCTTGTTCAAATCCTTTAAAGTATTCTTGCTCATAACCTTATGTTAAAAGAAATTGTCTTTTTTATTACTATCATACTAACACAAAAAAAGACAAATAAAAAAACGACCCCCTCGCACAAGGGACTCGTCTTTTTTTACAGACTTTAAATCCATCAAGACTCTGACTCTTGCTCAGAAATGTTCTCCTTAACCTTCATCAAGGTTATGATGGTGGCTCTTTCTTGCTCATTTAACTTGTCAGAAATATATTTAATGGTCTCTTCAATATCTGGAATAAAGACATATTCCAAGGCATTCACCCGTCTTCTGGTCTTTTCGATCTCCAAGGCCAGCAACTTGGCCGAATGTTCGATCTCAGCCAATTTAACCATATCCTTTAACACTTCAGAAAACTTAATCAGGGAACGGTCCAGACTGGTGGAAGTAGTGGCCAGATCATAACACAAAAAATCACCCTTTTCCTCGTATTTGAAACGGGGCAGGTCCACTCCCATAACATTCTCAGTCGAAGCCTTGAAATTTATCGTCTTAAGTGGGGCGATCAAGGACTCCTCCACAACAGACCGGTCAATCTTGGAAGAAAAGAAAATAAAGGAAAAAAAACCATCCCCCATCTCCTGTTCTATTTTTATCCGCAACTCTTTGGCCTCTCTAATAATGGCCATAAAGTTCTTCATCAGGCCGTCCCGCTTTTCTTTTAACAATTTGTGTCCATGCCGGGCGGTTTTTAACCGGTCTTTAAGGGACAATAATTCTTGGCGAGTAGGATTTACATTCAGTTTGTTAGCCATGATTTTGATCTTTAGGTAAATATTTTTTAATATGTTCGTCCTTAAGACGTTTTAATTCGTTTCGGGGTAGAATGGAAAGTAGTTTCCAGCCAAGATCCAAAGTATCTTGAATCGATCTATCCTCGTCTATGCCCTGTCTAATGAACTGGTCCTCGAATTTCTCAGTGAATTCAACAAATTTCTTGTCCACCTCGGAAAGGGCTGATTCACCCAATATGGCAGCCAATTCCTTTACTTCCTTGCCTCTGGCATAGGAAGCAAACACCTGGTTTAAAACTCCGGAATGATCCTCTCTGGTCTTCCCCTCTCCAATACCTTTATCTTTTAAACGAGACAAGGAAGGAAGAACGTCCACCGAGGGATAGATACCCTTTCGATAAAGATCTCTGGAAAGCATTATCTGACCTTCGGTTATATAACCGGTCAGGTCGGGTATGGGATGAGTTTTGTCATCTTCAGGCATGGTCAGAACCGGAATCTGAGTTATAGAACCCTCTCTACCCTTGATGCGTCCGGCTCTCTCATAGAGAGAAGCTAAATCGGTATATAGATAGCCGGGATAACCGCGCCTACCCGGAATCTCCTTTCTGGCAGCAGATACCTCTCTTAAAGCCTCACAGTAATTGGTTATGTCAGTCATAATAACCAAAACATGCAAGCCTTTTTCAAAAGCCAAATATTCAGCAGTGGACAAAGCGATCCTGGGCAAGGTAATCCTTTCCACTACCGGATCATTGGCTAAATTAAGATACAACACAGAACGAGAGATTGCTCCGGTCTGTTTGAATTGATTTATAAAAAATTCTGATTCCTCGAACGTTATACCTAAAGCCGCAAAGACCACGGCAAAACCACCTTCATCGACCTTGCCCTCGGCATCCACCACTTTAGCTTGTCTGGCGATCTGAGTGGCCAGTTCTGAGTGGGGCAAACCAGAGCCGGAAAAAATAGGTAATTTTTGACCACGGACCAAGGTGTTCAAGCCATCTATAGTGGATATCCCGGTCTGGATAAAATCATTAGGGAAATCACGGGAGTAAGGATTAAGAGGGGCGCCATTAATATCCAATCTCTTTTCTGGCACGATCTCTGGTAAGCCGTCCCTGGCTTGACCAGCCCCATTAAAAACCCGTCCCAATATATCCTTGGACACTCCTATTTCCATGGTCCTTCCCAGGAAAGTAGCTTTGGCCCCCTCCACTTCCAAACCTTGAGCCTCCTCAAACATTTGAACCACCGCTCGATCTTCAGAAACCTCTAAGACTCGGCCATGCCTTTTGGAGCCGTCGGACAATTCAACTTCCACCATCTCTTCATATTTAACACCTTCTACGCCTTCCACTATTAAAAGCGGTCCGGAAACTTCTTTGATTGTTTTATATTGCTTCAACATAGAGATTATAGGTTATATATTTCTTTTTTAATTTCCTTTAACAAGGCCTCCAGTTGCGACAATTCGTTCTCGT
>CAZNAQ010000020.1:5722-7755 GCA_964571265.1 uncultured Gammaproteobacteria bacterium
CTTGACCGGCAAAGAGATCAATTTCTTAAGGTCTTTGCCATCCTCCAAGGCGGATAGACCCTCTTCATGGAAGGTTAGGATCAACTTCAGCAACCAGTACATCTTTTTTGAAGAGGTGAAAGTGTCAACATCATCAAAAGCGTTCTGATGTAAAAAATCCTCACGCAAAGACTTGGCGGTATCCAAAACCAATTGCTCTTTGGGCAATAAAGACTCGACCCCGACCAATCTGACTACCTCTTCCAATTTGGCTTCTTGTTGCAAAAGCTCAATGGCCTTAGTTCTCATCTCTGGCCAGTCCTGACCATAATTATCCCTGGAATAATCATCAATATCATCCACATACAAGGAATAACTGGACAACCAATTGATAGCCGGAAAATGCCGTTTATAGGCCAAGCCAGCGTCCAGACCCCAAAATACTTTAACCACTCTCAGGGTATTCTGAGTCACAGGCTCGGACAAATCTCCTCCTGGGGGCGAAACCGCTCCGATAACGGTCAATGAGCCTTCCCTGTCCTGGCTGCCCAGGCATTGCACATAACCGGATCTTTCATAAAAAGATGCGGTACGAGAACCCAAATAAGCGGGGTAACCCTCTTCCCCGGGCATCTCTTCCAAGCGACCGGACATCTCTCTCAAGGCTTCGGCCCACCTGGAAGTGGAATCAGCCATCAAGGCCACTTTAAGACCCATATCCCTAAAATATTCGGCTATAGTGATACCGGTATATATAGAAGCTTCTCTGGCAGCCACCGGCATGTTAGAGGTGTTAGCCACTAAAACGGTTCTCTCCATCAGGGGTCTTCCGGTCTTGGGATCTAAAAGTTCCGGGAATTCCAACAGCACATCTGTCATTTCATTGCCGCGCTCCCCGCAACCGATGAAAATAATTATGTCAGCGTCAGACCATTTGGCTAACTGGTGTTGCACCACTGTCTTTCCAGCTCCAAATGGTCCGGGAACCGCGGCAGTTCCGCCTTTGACCACCGGAAAAAAGGTATCAATAACCCTTTGTCCGGTAACCAACGGCTCCTGGGGTAAGAGTTGTTTTTTAACAGGTCTCGGGGATCTGATGGACCAAACTTGGATCATATTTATTTCCACTCCGCCGACCCGGGCCACTGTCTCTTCCACCGTATACTCACCCGAACCAATATCTTCCACAACCCCTTCTTCTACTTCCGAGGGAACCATTATCTTGTGTTTAATAAGTTTTGTTTCTTGAACTTCTCCTAAAATGTCACCGGCGCTGACCCGATCTCCTTTTTTAACTAAAGGTTTGAACTGCCATTTCTTTTCTCGATCCAGAGCCGGCACTTCAACACCTCGAGTGATGAAATCTCCTGCCTCTTGATTGATCAGGTCAAGAGGACGTTGTATCCCGTCATAGATAGAGGTAAGTAGTCCGGGTCCCAGTTCCACTGACAGAGAACGACCGGTTTGATAGACCGGACCCCCTGGGCCTAATCCGGATGTTTCCTCATATACCTGAATAGAGGCTATATCATCCTTTAAACCGATTATTTCTCCGATCAATTTTTGCTCAGAAACCTTGACCACCTCGTATATTTTAGCGTTCTTCATACCGGAGGCGACAACCAAGGGCCCTGATACTTTTATGATTTTTCCTGAAGCTTTTTCCATAGTTTCTAGTAAAATATTTTTTAATATATAAATTATTCTTGTTGTTCGTCAGCTAAAATGTCCGATCCTACCGCCTGTTCCACTATTCTTTTTAAATTGGCCAGACCGGCGCCGGTGGAACCCGACTGCGAAGGAATAGCCACTACCGAAGGCAGGGGTTTTAATGGCAAGTCAATTAGAACGTCTTGGATTTTTTCAGCCCAGTCCTCGGTGATGAAAAGGATTCCATAATCAGGCGAATTAAAGGCTTCCAAAAATTTTTCTCGGCAATCCTGGCTTGATTGGACCCCGATCGCCTCTACTCCGATCGCCCTAAAACCTCCGATGGCATCGGCGCTTCCTATGATGGCGATTTTATAATCTTTTTTATCCATACTCTTTAATAT
>CAZNAQ010000021.1:0-7663 GCA_964571265.1 uncultured Gammaproteobacteria bacterium
TGAGGAAAGGAAAGAGAACGGTCCTTATCAGGATGTCTTTGATTTCTTGAATCGAGTTACCGACAAAGACTTGAATAAAAAGTCTCTGGAGAGCTTGATAAAGAGCGGTTGTTTTGACAGTTTGGCAGATAGAGGAAAATTGTTAGCCAATTTTGACACTCTTCTTAATTTTAATAAAGAAGCCAGTAAGTTAAAGGAAAGCAAACAATCTAGTCTTTTTTCTGACCAGTCTTTTGAGGAATTCAATTCTCCTGGCAGGATTGAGCTTTCTTCCGAGGTCTTGATTGGTCAACAGGAAAAATTGAGTTGGGAAAAAGAGCTTTTGGGACTTTATATTACTGAACATCCTTTCAGTGATTACAGGAAGTATGTCGGAGACAAGGTGGTATCCTTGAGTGAGCTTTCCACATCCTTTAGGGATTCTTATGTCAATGTGTCGGGAGTCATCTCTACTATAAAGAAAGTGGTCACCAGGAATAATAAATCTATGGCCTTTGTTAAATTGGAGGATGAGATAAGCAGTGTGGAAATTTTGGTCTTTCCAAACCTCTTGAAAGTAAGTGGTGATATTTGGGAGGAGGGAAGGGTGGTCATTTGTCAGGGCAAAGTGTCGGACAAGGATCAAGAAATAAAAATATTAGCTGACAAGGCTGAGCAATTGGTTTTGGAGGATATTAATTCTTGCCTGAACAACTTTGAGAGCAAGGCATCCAGTAAGGGTTTTAATAATAACGGTTATAGTAATGGTTATGGCAACTCAAGTTTTAATAATCACAATCATTCCTTGCCCAATAAACCCAAAAGCCAAAACAACAACACCAACAGCCTTAAGTTGGTTTTGAACAAAGAGTTGGATAATAAAGATCTGAGTAAACTTAAAAAGATATTGGAACAGGATCCAGGAGAAGACAAGGTTTACTTTAAAGTAAACTTTAACAGAACCCCCAATTATATAGAGACTGACTTTAAAGTTAAAAACACTCCGGAACTCACAAAAAGAATCCAGGAAGGATTTGGGGATGTGATAGAGGTGGTTTAGACCTTTTTTAAAGAATGTGTTATAATTGTAAAAAAGAAATCATTCAACAAAAAAAGACACAGGCGAGGCGATTGTGGTTATTTCTTTATGAATGTTGAGATTAAAAAAATAAATTTAGAATATGCCCAAATCCACCAAAGACAGTAAAAAAACTTCTCAAAAAAAGGATACTACCAAGAAGGCTGCTTCCTCGGGAGGTAAGAAAAAGACCACAACAAAGACCGACTCCAAGAAAAAGAAAGTGACAACAAGCAACAATAAAAAGGTAAGTAATAACAAAAAGAGCTCTCAGTCCGGTTCTTCAGGTTCTTTGTTTAAAAAAACCAAGATTCCGGTAAAGGTGTTCAATACTCCAAAACTTGAAGAAGGGGAACAATTGCGTTCTGTGAGGGAGTTTTCTGGCAGTGATAGAGAAGAGGTGAAAGACGATAGAAATCTGGTGTCTTCCATAAAAAGAAGAAAAGAAAAAGAAGAGACTCCCAAAGAAGAGGTTTCCAGGGAAGTTGAGAAGGAGGACATGGCTGATGATAAAGGGTCACAAAAACAAGAAACAGATGTTGAGAAAAGTTCGAAAAAAAATATTGATACCCCAGACAACGAGGGTAAGGACGAAACAACAGCAGAGGTTCCCAAAAAACCTTTATCTTTTAATCTCTATCGAAAAATAGCCTACACTTTTATTGTTTTGACTGTTATTCTCTTGGTAGGAGTTGCTTATTTTTCTCTGCCCAGTTTGAGAATAACTTTAATAGCTCAGGAGGAATCGATAAAGGACTCAGTTTCGGTTGAATTCTATGATCAAAGATATAATAACGCCTCAAGTGATTCCACTCTTTCTATGGCCGGCATCATAGATAAAATAGAGTTGGGTAAAACACAAAGCTTTCAAAGCACCGGGGCCAGGACTATTGGAAGAGAGATAGAAGGGGAAGTGACCATTATAAATAATTACTCCCAAGACCAGCCTTTGGTGCAGAATACCAGACTTTTAAGTCCTGGTGGCAAGCTTTATAGGATTAGCGAAGGGGTAACTGTTCCTGCCGGGGGCTCTGTTGAGGCAGAGATTTATTCTGACGACCCGAGTCCAGATATGGCTATTGGACCTACCAGCTTTACTATACCCGGACTTTGGGCCGGCCTTCAAGAGGATGTTTATGCTGAGAGCAATGAAGAATTTGAATATAGAGTAAAAATAGAGAGGTATATTCAGCAGTCGGACATAGATAAGGCTCTAAAAGACATAAGAAAAGCCTTGGAAGACAAAGTTGAAAAAAAGCTGGAAGATTCCTATTCTGACACTGATAGAGTGATATTTGAGATTGACAGAGATTCTATTGAGACCAGTGTGGATGTAGAGGCCGGAGAAGAGAAGAGTGAATTTGAATTAAGTATAAATGCCGTGGTCAATATTGTAGCCTTTAAAGATGATGACCTGCTTGATTTGGCTACTGAAAGACTCTCTTCCCTGACTTCGAACAACAAAAGCTTAGTGGATATTGATAGACAAAGAACTACTCATGCATGGGAGGAGTTTGATTATGAAAATGATAGGGCAACTTTAAATTTTTCTTTTCAAGGACAAACTATTGTAGCAAAACCTGAAGATATTATAGATAAAAATGACCTAGTTAACCTAAACGAGGATCAGTTGACATCTCATTTAAACGATATTCCAGAGATCAAGGATTACAATGTGAGTTTTTTCCCTTCTTTTATAAAAAAAGCCCCCAACCTGAGTGACAGGATAGATATCAGGATCGAGAGGTATTAATTTTTAGACGATTAGATAAAAATAAAAAGCGGAGACCACTTCTCCGCTTTTATTTGTTTTGGTTAAATAACACTGGCCTTTACCCCTTTCTTCCTTATTTCCTTTATTTTTTCTCTGTCTCCATCAAAGAACCTCTTTGCTTCGAATTTTTCTGCTAAATCAGTTTTTCTTTTAATCCTTTCCGGACCAGGCCCTACAAAGATAAGTTCGTCGAATGGTACGTCTTCTTTTTTCAGATATTTTTTAGTTAAGTCCCGAGATTCTTCGGGTCTGGCGGTTATAATTACTATGGTTTCCCCGTTTTCTTTAAGTAGTTTCATAAAATCTACAACCTCTTTTCTCGTGGGCGGGTGATAGAACTTTAGTGTTATCCACACCAGTGGCCAGGGAATCCGGACCCGGGAAACACCGAATCCATTGCTTTGGGTTATTGTGCCATCCAGATCGAATAGATAAGGCATGATTCTCCCTCCTCTTTTGAGTTTTAAAGACCAAAACTTCTTTTAATAAAGACTATATTAACATATTTTGCTTAAATTGTAAAGCAAAAAGAGTTTTCCCTAAATAAAAAACCCAAACAGAGGTTTGGGTTTTTTTTGGTGCCCTGGGTGAGAATCGAACTCACATGGCCAAAGGCCACACGATTTTGAGTCGTGCGCGTCTACCAGTTCCGCCACCAGGGCTTTTTAAACAAACCAAGAGGTTTTTTAAACCTCTTTTAAATCATTTTATATATTTTTATAAAAATTGTCAAAAGGTGGGAAATGGTTTATAATAAAAACATATGGGCAAAATCATTTATATAGTTAACCAAAAGGGTGGAGTGGGAAAAACCACTACCGCTATTAATTTAGGTGCCTATTTATCCAGGCTCGGAAAAAAGGTCTTATTAGTTGATATAGACCCTCAGGCGAATGCCACTTCAGGCCTGGGGGTGAATGTTAATGAGCTTGAAGAAGGTATATACGAGGCTCTTTTAGATGAGAAAAGGGTTAAAGATATTATTGTTGAGACCGGTCATAAGAATCTTTTCTTAGCTCCTTCTAATCCGGCCTTGGCCGGAGCTGGAGTAGAGCTTGTTCAGGCCGAGGAAAGGGAGTGGAGATTGTCAAAAATTTTACAAGAGATTAGGTCGGAATTTGATTATATAGTAGTGGATGGTCCCCCATCCCTGGGGCTTTTGACTGTAAATAATTTGGTTGCGGCCGACAAAGTTTTAATACCGATTCAGAGTGAATACTATGCCTTGGAAGGTCTAGGGCAATTACTGGAAACTATTGAATTGGTTCAGGAAAATCTTAAACCTGAATTAGAGATCCTGGGTGCGGTTATTACTATGTTTGACAGGAGAAACAGATTGTCCGGCTTGGTAAAAAATGAATTGCATCAATATTTTCCCAATCGAGTCTTTGTGACTATTATTCCCAGAAATGTTCGCTTAGCCGAGGCACCCAGTTTTGGCAAGTCGATTCTGAATTACGATAGGTTTTCCAAGGGAGCCAGAGCTTATGAAAAACTGGCCAAAGAGATAATTAAATTAGAAAAATAATCTATATTATGAACAAGAAAGGCTTGGGAAGAGGGTTGAATTCCTTGATCCCTCAAAAACCACAAAAGGCTAAGTATTCTTCAAGTAAGGACAAAAAGGGCTTTGAAGAAGAGATGGTGGTGGATGTGATGTCCGAAGATGATAAGGATCGGGTTTTTTATCTTGATCCGAAAAAGATTGTGGCCAATGAACTCCAACCAAGAAAGACCTTTTCAGAGTCTTCTATAAATGAATTGATGGATTCTATTAAATCTTACGGTATAATACAGCCTTTAGTGGTCATGAAAAAGGGAAGTGGCTACGAATTGATAGCCGGGGAAAGGCGTTTACGAGCCTCTAAAAAACTTGGCTTGAAAAAAGTTCCAGTGATCGTCAGGGATTATGACCAACAAAATAAATTGGAAGTATCTCTGGTAGAAAACCTTCAAAGAGAGGACCTGAATCCGATTGAAAAGGCTTTGGCTTATAGAAAATTGATCGACGAATTCAATTTAAGTATACAAGACCTTGGGAAAAGAGTGGGTAAATCTAGGCCGGTAATTTCCAACAGCCTGAGAATTTTAGCTTTACCCGAAGAAATACAAGAGGCTTTGATAAACGGATCTATAAACGAGGGTCATGCTCATATGCTTGTTGGTCTGGACACAGAGGCTAAGCAGTTGAATATTTTTAGAAAGATCATCAACGAAAATTTGTCTGTTCAAAGTGCCAGAAAAGAGGCTCGAAACATCGGAGGGACCAAGAGTGCCAAGGTTAAGATAAATTACGCTGATCAAGAAAAGGAGAACGATCTTCGAGGTATCTTGGGAACCAAGGTGGAAATAAAAAGAACCACCAAGGGAGGGAAGTTGATAATCGATTTTTACAATGACCAGGACTTGGATAATTTGGTCAAAAAACTAAAGAAAAAATAAGTACTTGCAAATTGTTTTTGTGTAATTTAAGATAGGAGAATCATAATTCTCTTTTTTTATGTTTAGATCCATGACCAAAACTTACCATATTTTGACCATAGGTTGCCAGATGAATAAATCTGACAGTGAAAGAATAGCCGGATATTTGGAGCGTCTGGGTTTTTCAGAGGCTCCTGAGAGAAAACTGGCTGATTTGGTGGTCATAAATACTTGCGGAGTCAGGCAATCGGCCGAAGACAGGATATACGGACTCATACCCAAGTTAAAAAAGGAAAACAAGGATACTAAGATCGTTTTAACAGGATGCCTCAGTGATAGAAAGGATGTTCAGCAGAGGATGAAAGATAAGGTGGATATTTGGCTTTCTGTAACCAACCTGCTAGACCTGGACAAGGACTTAAAAAAGGTATTCCCTGAGCTGAGAGGTCCGGAAAGAACAATTTCCGGTGATTATTTGAAGATAGATCCTAAAACCGGATCCGTGTTTAGTGCCTTTGTGCCCATAGGCAATGGCTGTGATAATTTTTGCTCTTATTGTGTGGTTCCTTATGCCAGGGGGAGAGAGGTTTACAGGGATTCCGAGGATATACTTTGTGAGATAAAAGACCTTATAGATAAGGGTTTTAAGGAAATAAATTTGATAGCTCAGAATGTTAACAGCTACACCTGTCCTCGTCCTGGGTCCGAGTTTGACTTTTCCGATTTATTGGACAGGGTCGCTTCTATTTCCGGTGATTTTTGGGTTCGTTTCTCTACCAGTCACCCTAAGGATATGACCCAAAAACTCATAGATACCGTGGCCAAGCATAAAAAAATATGTCGTCATATTCATTTGCCGGCCCAGGCTGGTGATAATGACATATTGGATAAAATGAACAGAAAATATACTGTTGAACATTATAAGGATCTTATAAGAAGAATCAGGGATAAAATCCCAGGGGTGGCCTTGACCACTGATATCATTGTTGGTTTCCCTGGAGAAAGCGAGCGGCAGTTTAAAAACACTTGTGATCTTTTTTCGGAGGTTGGTTTTGATATGGCCTATGTGGCTCAGTTCAGTCCTAGACCAGGAACAGCCGCCTCTGATCTAAAAGACGATATTGATCCTGACACAAAAAAGGACAGAGAAGAGACTTTAATGAATATTCTTAGACAGACCGCCTCTCAAAACAACCTTTTTTATTTAAATAAAAGTTTTTCGGTTCTGATAGAATCCAGGGACAAAAAGGGTAATTTTATTGCTCGAACAGATACTAATAAGAATGTTAGAATAGATTGCGATTCGGATAGGGATTTAGTGGGCAGTTTTCAGTGTGTAGAGATCACGGAAGCAGCTGATTTTGGCCTTAAAGGAAAATTAAAAACCTCTGTTCAAAAAAAGTGAACAGAGGCTTGGGTTCTTTTAAAGAGAGATAAACACCAGGTTTCTTTTTTGGGTCTTTTCTCTTCTAAAAGAGAAGAATAGGGGTTCTCCGCCTTCAGTGGAGTGTTTGGAGCAATAATTCAGTGTAAAAAAGTTTTGCGGAGAAATTCTTCCTTTTATAAGTTGTTTTATTATAGAGCCTTGCAGGTCAAGGTTGACTTTACCGTTGTTTTTGAATTTGGCTATCGATTCTTCAGGAAAATTTTGGACAAGGTCCTTTTCAAGTTCATAACAAAGTTGGCATATTCCCGGCCAAAGGAAGCATTTGAGATTTTCGGGTTTTTGAAAATATTCTTCTTCCAAAACCCTTAAAACCTTGTTTACTATTTTGAGTTCTGTTCCTTTTCGCCCGCTATGAATTATAGCCAAAACCTTTTTTCCTTTTATGGTCAGTATGGGGCAATCAGCAGTATTGCTCATAAGTATTGGCCTGGCACCGTCTCCGACATCTTGCCATATAAGGGCGTCTCCTCGACTGTAATTTTCTTCAAAGGTTATTTCTCCACATGTGTGTATTGAATCCTTGTGCTCCGGTATGATCTTGAGAAAACAATTGTTATTCATAACTTCCATTACTCTGGAGTTCTGGAGACACTCTTGTTCCCCGGGTTGACTGTAGAGACCGAAGTCCCCACAACTGTTGGTTGTTATTCCGGTGTTAATCTCTGGATGCGGTAATTTTTTAAAGAGCTGATCACAATCCTTCATTTTTTCCTCCTCCTTTTTTTGTGATTATGAACAATTTTCTAATATATTTAACCAAATAAAATATCTTATGTCAATTCAAAAAGAATCAAAGTTAGCTAAAATAATTGCTATTTCAGGTACCACTGCCAGCGGAAAAACCAGTCTCGGAGTTGATCTGGCCTATAACTTTGAAGGAGAGATAATAAGTGCTGATAGCAGGCAAGTTTATAAGGGTATGGACATAGGAACTGGAAAGGACCTGGATGAGTATGTTATCAGA
>CAZNAQ010000022.1:0-7608 GCA_964571265.1 uncultured Gammaproteobacteria bacterium
AATATCCCCCTCAGCTAGACCAGTATTCTCTATGGAAACTGTGTAATGACCGTTGCCACCAAAGGGGGAATTTTGCTCAAACTCGTCCTCCCAGTCCCTATCAGTTTCAAAATTGTCTTTATAATCGGGATCATGCTTCAACTTCCAGATCATATGCTGAATTCCAGCCTCAGCCAAGTGATAAGTGCTCACTCCCCTGCTTTGCCCTTCTGAGATTCTTTTTTCTATTAAAGAAAAATTAAGGAAGTATATCCCCAGAAAAAAGACCACTGACATTAGGAGCATGGTTACCAAAAGAGTGGTTCCTTTTTTATTATCTAAATTAAACATACTTTAATAATTCCTACTAAAAATAGCGGTTTGGGCAGAAAAATCACTCTCCCCTTTTTCCAGGTTAGACGAAATACTGACCAATCCGTCCTCACCCCAGAACTCCAAGTTTTCAAAATATTCAGCCACTATCCTGTCCTCCAAAACCTCTTCCTCCGGGGGGTTTCCGTCCTCGTTGACACTGTTAAAATTTACATAAACATCCGGCTCTTCTTCAAAATAATAAACAAGACGAGCTCTCCTAAGGTCAGTTTCATCCAGATAATAATAAATATAGTTTATATATTCTGTATCATGTCCGTTCTGAAAAAATATTTCCCCCACACTCTCGGATCTTTCCGGTTGAAGATAAGTTACCACCTCGATCGACTGCCTTACCTCCCTGCTCATGCGGTCATAGGCCACTCGGGCATTTTGGATCAACTCCATCTCATCCCCGGCCATGTTATAAGATCTTTGAGCCAAAGAGTATAAGGACCCGGTAACCAAAACTATAACAGCAAAGATAGCCAGGGTTACCATGGTTTCCATCAAAGTGAAACCCTTTGTGCTTGAATATTTAAAATCTTTCATAAATATAATTGAGATCAATTTTGACTGATAAGGGTATACGCTTGAAAAGCTCTTTCATCCTTTTCCGGACCTTCCAGATAATAAACAGAGGTGTTTATCCTTTTCATGCCCATATCTTCAGGGACTTCGTTAAGATCACCATCGACATAAAAAACCTCAGTCTCTCTCTGATAGTTATAAAGATAGCTGGTCGGGTCATCGGACAATCTTTGTTTGGACTCTACGGTTCCGGTGGCTACATTCTTGTAACCTTTAGAAAATAACTTCTCTATTTTTTCTTGGGCCAAATAAGAAGCCACTGTCCTATTTCTTGAAGACTCGTTCATGTTAACACCCATGGGAAAAACCTGAATCAAACCAAAAAAGGCAATAGACAGAACAGATAAGGCAACTATTATCTCGATAGAAGAAAAGCCTGAGATGCATTTTCTTGTAAACTCTCTTATTTTAATCGAGCTGAACATATCCAGATGGTTTAATTATTACCTTGGCTTCAGTGTTAACATTATTCAATATAACTTCTCCGGATTCGTTAACACCTCCGTAAAAATTGAACTTAACCATATTTTCTGACAAACCGTTTATCTCATGAAATTCCACCTCTGAATCCAATTCCACATATCTGATAGTGGAAGTGGCTTCTCCGTATCGATTTACCTGATAACTGTTATTAAAAAAATCAAACTCCACTCCGTGAACCACTTGCTCAGTAACACTGAGTTGCTGGGCATAACGAAGGTTTCCGGCCATCTCTCTAGCCTCAGCACTTAACTTGGAATTGACCTGATAATTTCTGATATAGGGCAGGGAAAGACCGACCACTAGGATCAAAATAGCCAAGGCGGTGATTATGTTTATTAAGAAATATCCTCTTTGATCTTTTTTCATAGAAAAAAATTAAATAGTCTGGGTGACCGAATACATGGGCATGATTATGGCTACAGCCATACCGGCCACTCCGATGCCTAAAAGCAGGATCAGGATCGGTTCAATTATGGAAGGTAGGTTGTCCATAATGTTATCAACTTCTTTTTCATAAAAATCAGCCAGTTCCATTAAAATGGTATCCAGTTCACCTGTCTCTTCTCCGACCAAAACAATCTGCTGGACCACCGGAGGGAATAAATGCGGATATTCGCTAACTATCTCATTGATCTGACCGCCCTTTTCGATCCGCTTACTCATATCCTCGACCGCCTCTCGATAAAGAAGGTTTCCTAAAACGTTTGAAGTGATATGAAAAGTTTTTATTATAAGGATATCGGTTTTCAATAAACTGCTGGTGGTTCTGGCGAAACGGGCCAAATTTATCTTTTTAATGATTGAGGATACGATGGGTAATTTCAGGATCAGCCAATCAAAATAATACTTTCCCTTGTAAGTTCTCAAGGTTTGCACAAACCCCAAAATGATCGCTAAACTGGCTCCGCCCACCAGAATTCCATTGTTCGTGACAAAATCACTGATATTGATCAAAATCTGGGTGGGAAGAGGAAGTTCTGTCCCGAAACTTCTCAATATCCCGGTCAACTGAGGAACAACAAATATCATCATAAAAATGCCCACAGCTATCATCACCAAAATCAAGACCACCGGATAAGTCAAGGCCCCTTTTATCTTAGAGGTCAACTCGCTTTGCTTCTTGGTCTGAATATAAAGCTGATTAAGAACATTCTCCAAGTTACCAGAGATCTCCCCGGCCTCTATCATATTGACGAACAACTCCCCAAAAACCTTTTTATAGGGACGGAAGCTGTCAGCCAGGCCAGCCCCTTGCTCCACCTGATCACCCACATCATTGATTATTTTGGCAAAATATTTGTTCGAAGTCTGTTTAGAAAGAGTTCTCATTATGACCGATAAAGAAATACCGGTCTTAAACATGATTCCGAAATATTGAATAAAAAATAATTTTTCCTTCAAAGGAACCCTGGAAAACTGAAGCAAGTAATCATTTATCCTCTCCAGAATACCGGCCTTATCCTCTTCATTTTTGGAAGAGTGGCTCTTTTTTTCAGAAGTCTCTTCTTTTTTATTTTTTTCTTTTTTGAATAATTGCATTTTATTTTAGAATTTTAAAGTTCTTGATCCAAAGTTCTTAAGCCCTTGGTGGCCCTAAGGTCATCAATGGTCTTTTCCAGGCTTTTATCCAAAGTAGCTACCGGCATCCAGCCCAATTCCTCATTGGCCTTGCTTATATTCGGCAACCTAAAGGGTGTTATGAGGTCATCCTGGTCCCCGTAGGTTATAGAGGATTCAGAATCTAATAACTCAATAATCTTTTCAGCTACTTTCCTTATGGGAACATCCACATCAGAACCGATATTCAAGGGACCTTGGGAATCAGAATCCACCATCTTCATGACAGCGTCTATCAGATCCCTTATATAACAAAGAGAAGTGGAAAAATCATCTCCGCCGGTTATCACCAGATCCTTGTTGTCCAAAGCGTTGTTTATAAAATCAGGAATCAGCCTTTTATCATTCAATTTCATCCTAGGTCCAAATATTCTAAAAGGACGAATTATTTTGGCATCCAAACCGTAAACATCTCGATAATTCTTTACCATGGCTTCGGAAAATCTCTTTCCCTCGTCCAGACAACTTCTTTTAGATAGAAAATCCAATTTGGTTACTTCATCTTCCTTGACTTTATGAGACTCATTCTCGGGTGTTCTCTCTCCATAAACCCGACCGGAAGAAAAATGGACCAATTTAGCCTGATTTTTAACAGCCATGTTCAAAACATTTTTAACAGCCAAAGAATTGGCCGAAAGTGTGGCCACCCGATTCTCCAAAAAATTCTTAGGAGAAGTGGGGCAGGCCAGATTATATATTTCCTGGATCCCTTGAAACTGAACTTTGAATTTTTGTAGATCTTTTAGCTCTTCTAATTTAATAGGCTTGGACATGTCATGTCTTATAAAAACAAAATTCGGTTCTGCCAAAAGATGATCAATATTCCTCTCTGTTCCAGTAGAAAAATTGTCCAGACAAATAACCTTATTTTCCTTAACAAGTTCATCGCATAAATGAGAACCTATGAAACCGGCTCCACCCACTACTAAAACATTTTTTTGATTAAAAATAACTTGATCACTCATAAAATAAATTTAATTTGTATTTATCACTCCCACATTAACCCCTTTATCAAGGTCCTTTTCATAAGCATAAAAGGAATTAACAATATTTCCTTGAATGTCAAAATATCTAACATGAGGACCGCCTCCGATGCCGGCCCCGGTAACTATCTCCTCTACTCCGTTTCTGTTCAAGTCTCCTCCGGCTATATTGACTCCTCCTTTAAAACCCTTTCCATAGGCAAGGAATTTTTCTATTAATAAAAACTCCTTATTAAAAATTCTTATCTCCGGACTATGGTCTTTTTGAGGAGCAGTGACTATCTCTTCGGTTCCTTCTCTTTTGCCACAGACATTTATACCCAAAACATTGACTCCGCCTCTAAAATCCTGGTCATAAGCAAAGAACTGTCCTACAAGCTCACCATTCTGATCAAATATCCGGACATGAGGACCTCCTCCTGGACCGGCCCCGGTGATTATCTCCTTCTTGCCGTCACCATTGATATCTCCGGTAGCCACATTGACTCCGCCTCTAAAATCCTGGTCATAAGCAAAGAATTGACTTAAAAGTTCGCCATTCTGATCAAATATCCGGACATGAGGACCTCCTCCTGGACCGGCCCCGGTGATTATCTCCTTCTTGCCGTCACCATTGATATCTCCGGTAGCCACATTGACTCCGCCTCTAAAATCCTGGTCATAAGCAAAGAATTGACTTAAAAGTTCGCCAGAAAGAGAGAATATTCTTACCTGAGGTCCTCCGCCAGCACCTGGGGTTGCTATAACCTCCATTTTCCCGTTGCCATTCACATCACCGCTAACGCTGTTTATACCACCCTCGAACCTAAAAGGAAAAGCTTCTATTGTCCTGACCACATCTTTATTATAATCTGAGATCTTGATATGACTGGGCTCATAAGACTGTGGGGAAAGAAGGACTTTGGAGGTTCTTTCGTCTCTAAAATCTAAAGCCTTTTTAACACTAGATTCTACATTCAGCCTGCCAGCACCCAACTCTCCGAATAAGCTGGGATTTAATCTATCAATATTATCGGCACTGCTTAAGAGGACTTGTTTAACCTGATGATTGTCAAGATCCGGATTAGCAGCCATTATAAGAGCCAAACTGCCACTGATCATAGGAGCGGCCATGGAAGTTCCGGACCAAAAACCGTCATATTTTTTGTCCAAATAGACACCGCTATTGTTTTGTATGCTTGGCTCATGGGCAACTGTGCCAAAAACACTGTATCCGGGAGCCATAATGTCCACACAAGCACCATAACTTGAAAAATTAGCCTTTTGGTCCAGGGGGTCAGTAGCTCCCACTCCTAAAACTATGTTCTCCGAATTTTCTTGATTATAACAAACCGGATACATAGGAGCCTCATTCAAATTATAACCCTCACCATCACCTCTGTCATTTCCGGCAGCAGCCACCACTATCACTCCGGCCTCATGAGCTCTTTTAAGAGCTTCAAGCATGGAATTACTTCTTTCCATGCCCACAAAACTCAGATTTATTATATCCGCACCATTGTCTATGGCATAATCGATAGCTCTTATAACATCACTGGCCCTTCCTTGTCCCTGTTCATCCAAAACCCTCAAAGGCATAATTGAGGCATTCCAAGTAATGCCGGTGACTCCTATCTCATTGTTGCCTACGGCTGCGGCTATTCCAGCCACTATGGTGCCGTGAGAAACCCCGTCCTGAGTAAGCTCGCTGTTCATCTTGGGAGAAGGATCAGGATTATCATCAACAAAATCCCAACCATGAACATCATCTATAAAACCGTTATTGTCATCATCCCTTTGATTGCCCGCGACCTCTCCTTGGTTTACCCAAATATTATCTTTTAAATCAGGGTGGTCTATCTGCACCCCGGAATCTATAACTGCTATAGTCACCTCCGGACTTTCACTGACATACTCCCAGGCCTTGTCGGCTTTGACCTTGTTCAGATACCATTGATATTTATAAAATTCGTCATTAGGTATATAAGAATCTTTGTCATCTCCTGATACTGCAAAACCAGGAAGGAAAAAAACTCCCCCCAATAGAGAAAAAACAATAAAATATAACAAAAAAGATGTTATTTTTCTGAACATAACATCTTTATTATAACATATTAAAAACAAATACGGAAACAAGGCTCTTAAAGAGATTCCAAGACCTGCAAAGTGTCTTGAGCACATTTTTTCCAACTGAAGTCCTTGGCTCTGTACTTGCCTTTTTGAATCAATTTTTGTCTCAAGGAGGTGTCTAGTACTATTCTCTCTATAGCCTCAGCCAAACTATTGACGTCCATGGGATTAAAAAACAAGGCCGCATCCCCGGCCACCTCTTGAAAAGGTGGTATACAAGAAACAGCTACCGGAACTTCGCAACCAAAGGCCTGAAGTATAGGAATCCCAAAGCCCTCTTGCTTGGAAGGAAACACAAAGGCGGTGGCGGCATTGAATATATAGGGCATATCAACCTCATCAGCCCAACCAGGAACAAAAACATTGGAATCCAGGTCATGCTCTTTAACAGCATACATAACTTCATCATAGCCGTAGCCGGCGTTTCCAATCAATACCAAATTCTCCTTGAATTTATCGTTCTTGTTTCTGGCCTCGGCAAAAGCCTCTATAAAAAAGGGAGTGTTCTTTTTTTTCTCCAATCGTCCCACATAAAGGATAAAAGGTTTTTCCAGGTCATATTTTTCCAAAACTCTTTTCTCCTCTTCCGGATCATCGATTTTTTTATAGAAAAGATCATTATAACCATTGTAGACCACCTCTATCTTTTCTTGATCAGCTTTATACATCTCCAATATCTCGTCTTTGGTTGATTTAGAAACAGTGATTATTTTCTTGGCGCGTTTCAAAGCAAATCTGGTTGACCACCTAAGATAATCGATTGAATAGGCGCCATATTTGTTAAAAGTAAATATTCTGATCAAAATGTTCACTAAACTTCTGCCCCACCTAGACTCAGCTCCCAAACTTTCTTGCCGAAAAAGCTCCCTGCTTCTTTCAAAAGCTATATCATGGATGGTGTTAACTGTCTTTCTGGGATGGATCAGAGGGATGGTATGGGCGGGTACAAACAAAATATCCGGTTTTCTAAAAAGCATTTCCAAAGACAATCTGCCCTGGGTCCAAAAAAAAGAAAAAGGCCAATTCAATATCTTGGCCTTAAAATTATTGTGCGGGCTCTTTATGACCTGATATCCTTGTTTATCAAACTTGATCTCCTCCTCTTTATAGTCTTCTTCTTTCAGGTCGAAACGAGTCAAATCCAAAAGCCCTCCCTTCAAAGGAGTGTTGGTGTAGAGTATATATTGATTCTTGGAGTCAATATGGGCCAAATTCTTGATCAAGTGATAGGAGTACCACTCTGTACCACTTTTGTGTTCACGATTGGCCCTGCTTACGTCTATACCTATTATCATAATATTTAAAATTATTTGGTAGCTAAAATAGAACGTTTATAAGAATCCAGGTTGTCTAAAGCTATACCGGTTCCTTTGGCTACACAGAGTATAGGCTCATCAGCCACATAAACCGGGACACCGATGGTCCGAGAAAAAAGCTGATCAATATTTTTCAACAAAGCCGAGCCCCCGGAGAG
>CAZNAQ010000023.1:0-7282 GCA_964571265.1 uncultured Gammaproteobacteria bacterium
GATTCATGATATATCTCCATCAAATGATCGTCATCGATCTGTTCTAAAATATCTTCATCCATACCCATTTGAGAAAGTATTTGCCTTAAAGTGTCAGGATCACCTTCACCTTGAAGTAGGGCGTCTAGGTTTTCTGTATCTCCAAAGTCTCCAAAATCAAGAGGCTCCATGCCTTGATCCAAAAAATCACTGGAGGTACCCATGCCCAAGAAATCATCTATAGAGTCCGACTCATAATCAAGAATGAATTCAAACTCATCAGCCTCTCCGAACAGGGTGTCTGAATCATCAAAAATACTTCCTTGATCCTCGTCCTCAAAACAATCACCCTCAGGACAATCAAGGTCACTCTGACGAGAAACGCTCTCTTCAAGGGGGCCGGTAAGAGTCCTGTTCATACTAAACATCCAACCAATGACCACTAGAAAAGTTAAAAGCACTAGAGCCACCACTCCGATCTTTTGACTTAAACTCAATTTTTGGGGATTGTTATTGTTTTCTTGAAACTCAAGCTTTCTCATAGTTCTTTTTAAGTTTGTAAAGTTTTATCCAATCACTCAAGGAAAGCTCCTGGGGTCTTATCTTTGAATTCAAACCCGCTTTACCCAAGATACCATCAACGTCCTTTGAAGAGAGATTAGAGTTTTTAAGCAAATTGTTCTTTAGCATTTTTCTTTTGGAACTAAAACCTAGACGCAATAGTTTGAAAAAACTCTCTTCCTCTGCTCGGTCCAGAGGCAAGGCGCTTTTTTTTCTCAGCTTGACTATGGCGCTGTCCACCTTGGGCTTGGGCCAAAAATTTCCGGCTGACACTTTCTTGATGAAAAAAGCTTCTGTGTAGTACTGAACCGACAGGGCTAGTAAACTCATTTCCGGAGGTCGGGCTATTATTCTTTCTGCCACCTCCTTTTGCAAAAGAAGGACTGACAACTCCGGTCCTTTTTCGCTAGAAAGCATCTTTCTTAAAAAAGCAGAGCTTATGTTGTAAGGGAGGTTGGCCACTACCTTGTAGTCGGTTGAGTTGAATTTTGAGCAAGAATCAAACTCAAGCACGTCCTGATTAACTAACTCGACATTATCTAGACCAAGTTCCTTTAATCTTGATTCAAGTATCTCTGCCAGTCTGTCATCAAGTTCAACCGCCACAAGTCTTTCAATCTTAGGAGACAATTCCATGGTCATAAAACCGAGGCCAGGTCCCACTTCCAAAACCTGATCAGAATCCTTAAGTTCTGCCTCTTTTATTATTTTACTATAAATGGACTTGCTTATCAAAAAATTCTGCCCCTTGCTACGGGCCGGTTTTATACCAGCTGAATTACAAAATTCCTTGGTCTGTCTTAAAAGATCCATTAAGCTCTAACCTTTTAATTATTAAAGATTGTCTTTAACTTTAATTTTAACATTTTTCATAATCAAAAACAATCGCAAAAAAATTTTTGCGATTGTTTTTTTCTTTGGTGAAAATTTTTTATTTCACTACCAAATTGACCAGTTTTTCAGGAACATATATCTTTTTAACCACTTCCTTTCCATCCAACCACTGCTTGAGTTTTTCTCTTTTTAGGACCAGGTCAAACACTTCTGCTTCCCCAAGATCCCTATTGACTATTATTTTATCCCTGACCTTGCCGTTCACCTGGACAACTATCTCTATTTCTTCCTCTTGGATCAACTCCTGATCATATTCAGGCCATGATTGCTTAAATATACTCTCCTTGTTTCCCAGTCTTTCCCACAACTCCTCGGCCAAATGAGGAGCAAAAGGAGATAGGATGATCAGAAAACTCTCTAGGTCAGCCCTTGACAAAAATTTATTCTCGTCCCAAGCGTTTCTAAGGATCATCATCTGGCTGATAGCGGTATTGAACTTGAACTTCTCAATGTCTTCACCCACTTTCTTTAATGTCTTGTGAAACAAGGGTATTAAACTTTTTTCTGTCTCCAGCTCACCCTTGAGCCACTTATCCACAGACCCTTCTTTCAAAGGTTCTTTGGCAGGGTCCAAAAGATCGTCCACAAACTGATGAATCTTTTCCAAAAACCTCCCTACCCCCACAAGACCGTTAGTACTCCAAGAAATGGTCTGGCTAAAAGGACCCATAAACATCTCATACACCCGAAGAGTATCGGCTCCATATTCAGACACAATATTATCCGGATTAATAACATTGCCGAATCTTTTGCTCATTTTTCTGCCATCTTCGGCCAGAATAATGCCCACATGTTGAAGTCTTTTAAAAGGTTCATTATAGTTGACCACACCTATATCATACAAGAACTTGTGCCAGAATCTGGCATATATCAGGTGTCTGGTAGCATGTTCAGCCCCGCCGACATAAAAATCCACCGGTGACCAATAGGCTTCTTTATTCTTGTCCACCAAGGACTCCTGATTATGCGGATCAATGAAACGTAAGTAATACCAACTGGAACCGGCCCACTGAGGCATGGTATTGGTCTCTCTCTTCGCCTCCTCTTTGCATTTGGGACAAGTGGTGTTAACCCACTCCTCCATAGTGGCCAAGGGAGATTCTCCGGTACCACTCGGTTCATAATGCTCCACCTCTGGCAACTCTAAGGGCAGATCCTCTTCCGGAACCGGAACCTTTCCACAGGTCTGACAATGGATGATCGGTATCGGCTCACCCCAGTATCTTTGCCTGGAAAAAACCCAATCCTTTAATTTGTAATTGACATCCCTTTTCCCAACACCATTTTCTTCAAGCCAGTCGATCATCTTTTCTTTGGCCTCGGATGTGGCCAGGCCATCAAGAAAACCGGAATTGATACTAACCCCCTCTCCGGAGAAACATTGCTCACTTCCATCTTTGTCCTTGTTTCTATTTTCTACCACCTCTTTTATATCCAGACCGTATTTTTTGGCGAATTCATAATCCCTTTCATCATGGGCCGGCACCGCCATAATAGCTCCGCTTCCATACTCCATTAAAACATAATCAGCCACAAAAACCGGCACCTCTTGTTGGTTGACCGGATTTACAGCAGCAATACCATTTAATCTCACTCCGGTCTTTTCTTTCTCCATATCCGCCCTCTCCATCTCACTCTTTTTTTTGACCTCTTCCAGATAATCTTTCACTTCTTGAGGGTTTTCTATCTTAGGCATCCATTCCCAGATCAAAGGATTCTCCGGGGCCAAAGCCATGTAAGTACAACCGAACAGAGTGTCCGGCCTGGTAGTGAAAACTTCCAGATTTTTTCTTTCAGATTCTCCGGTTTTGAGCTTAAAATTCACTTTAGCTCCGTAACTGCGACCTATCCAATTCTTTTGCATCTCCTTGATCGATCCTTCCCATTCAGGCAATTTCTCTAGGTCGTCCAAAAGTCGATCGGCATAGTCGCTTATCTTTAAAACCCACTGTCGCATGGGTTTTTGTTCTATTTCGCTGTCGCATCTCTCGCATTTATCACCTTCTAAGTCCTCGTTGGCCAAACCAGTCTGACAACCAGGGCACCAATTTATGGGTTCATAGGATTCATAGGCTAAACCTTTTTTAAATAATTGCAAAAATATCCATTGTGTCCATTTGTAGAATTCCGGATGAGTGGTGTTCACCTCCCTATCCCAGTCATAGCTGAAACCTATCTTTCTAAGTTGACTCTTAAAGGTTTGAATGTTCTTTTCAGTGGCTTCCCTGGGGTGAACCTGATTCTTTATGGCATAGTTCTCGGCAGGCAGGCCAAAAGCGTCCCAACCCATGGGATGAAGAACGTTATAGCCCTGAAGGATTTTCATTCTGGCAAAAACATCGGTAGCTATATAACCTCTGGGATGTCCGACATGGAGGCCATCACCCGAAGGATAGGGAAACATATCCAGGATATAATACTTCTTTCTATTCTTGTCTTCCCCGGTCTTGTACAAAGCTTGCTCCTCCCACCTTTGTTGCCATTTTTGCTCTATTTTTCTGTGATCATATTTGGCCATAAAATATAATTTAAAAAATGTTTAATATAAAAATATTTTAAACAAAAACGCCTTAAAAATCAAACCCGGATATTTGAAATATCCGGGTTGTTGTTTTTATGACGGGGAAGGAATAGGGTGTTCCTCTTCTGGTTGATTTTTTTTAACCCTTACCGGGACCTGTTCTTGGAGCGGATATCCGTCCATGAACTGCTGGCCGCAGCCGGGGCATTCTTGGACCCTTCGGTCCCTGTCAATGTCAATAAAATCCTCTGTTTTGTGGTTGCAAATGATGCAAACTCTCATTTCTCCTCCTCCTTTTTGTTTTTGTTGCATGTAGACAGAGCCCTCTTGGACCATGTCTTGTTTCCCTCCTTCTTATTTTAAATTTTTTTGTATAACTATCTTTACAGGAGCATGATCAGAGCCCCTTACACTATCCAGGATATCACTTTCTTTAACAGAACTCAAAATTCTATCAGATACACAAAAATAGTCAATCCTCCAACCTATATTCTTCTCTCTGGCCTGAAGAGCTCTGTAGGTCCACCAAGAATACTTTTGGGTGTCTGGGTTCAACTCTCTGAAAGAATCCCTGAAACCGGATTTTAAAAACTTATCCATCCAAGCCCTTTCTTCCTTGGTAAAACCGGCATTGCCCACATTCTGCCTGGGCCTTGCTAGATCCATTTCTTGATGAGCCACATTGTAATCTCCTCCGATCACAAAAGGTTTTTTCTTGTCCAATTTTCTTAACTTCTTTAAAAGTCTATCATTAAAATCCATCTTAAAATCCAATCTGGCCAAGTCCGGTCCGGCATTGGGAAAGTAAATGTTGGACAAATAAAGGTCATCCCACTCCAAGATCTGAACCCTGCCCTCGTCATCTCCTTCAAGAGAAAATATATCTTTGAAAGGATGTCTTTGAACAAGCTCTTCTTTGACCAAAACCGCTGTGCCACTGTAACCGGGTCTTTGGGCTGGATTCCAATAACTTTTATAGCCAGGGAAGTCGAATCCTTGTTTTTCAATATCCTTTTCAGAGATCTTTATTTCCTGCAAAAAAAGAAGGTCCGGACCCTCGTCCTTCAAAAAATCAAGGAAACCTTTTTTGATCACCGCCCTGATGCCGTTTATGTTCCAAGTCAAGATCTTCATGGGATTTTGTTAGAATATCCTAAATATGTTATAATTTAATTGATAGCTCAAAAAACAATTCAAGTAAAGACCTATAAAAACATGACTGACGATCAGGTTCTTAAAAATACCAAAAAGATACTTGCCATATTCTTCTGTGTCTTGGGGGTAATAATAGTTTTTGTTGCTGCTATTAATTTTCACTTTGCCAAAAATGATGATCCTTTTCAGGCGCAACAACTGGATCCTGAAGATGAAAATTTCGGAAAAAGATTGCTGGAAGAGTTAAAGAAACAAGAGAGATACCCCGACTCCTTGGGAGATGACCCCCAAAACACCTTGGGCGCGGATACTTCTCCCGGGTTGGATATAGTGAATTTTACAGACTATGAGTGTCCGGTTTCCAGGGACGCTTATCTGACCATCCGAAGAATAAAAGAAGACCACAAAGATGATGTCCGAATAATCTTTAGGGATCTACCGATGAGCTCCGAGGATTCCTTGGTCCTGAGTATGGCCGCCGGCTGTGCCGGAGAACAAGACTCAAAAATATTCCAGAACATGCAAGAAGAGCTCTTCAGGCAACAAGGAAATCTCTCAGTCGACCGGTTACCTGAATTGGCCCAAGAACTTGGAGCGGACAAAGAAGAATTCAAATCCTGCATGAAAAATTCAGATACAAAACTACGAATAGATCAAGACATCAGAGACGCTCAAGACATGGATGTTCAAGGCACCCCCACCTACTTCATAGACGGCTACAAGCTCACCGGAGATATCCCCTTTGATATCTTGAACGCCTTGGTAGAGGAAATGATCAACAAAAATTCCTGATAAAAAATAATTAAGAAAAAATTATGACACAAATAAGAATTCATGGTCGAGGAGGCCAAGGAGTAGTTACAGCCTCGGAATTAATAGCTATTGCCGCCTTTGCCGATGACCTATACTCACAGGCCTTCCCGTCTTTTGGGGTGGAAAGGACCGGAGCTCCTATAGAATCTTATGCCAGAATAGATACCAAGCCGATAAGGGTCAGAGAGCATGTTTACAATCCTGACATTCTCATAGTCCTGGATGCCAGTTTGCTTAATGTTGTGGACGTGGCCCACGGATGCGAAGAAGAGACAAGCATTATAGTCAACACAGCCAAAGACAAAAAAGACCTGAAACTGAAACTACCCCAAGAGAATATCCACACCATAAATGCCACTCAAATCGCCCTGGATGTGATAGGTAAGGATATTACCAACACCGTTATCCTGGGTGCCTTTGCTCAAAAAACCGGAGAAGTCAGCTTATCCGGACTTAAAAAGGCGGTAAAACAGAAATTTGAGGACAAGGGCAAAAAAATAATCAATAAGAATACCCAAGCTATAGAAAAAGCTTATAATTATTAAAAAGATCCTATGAAAATAGATATAAGCTCTAAACCCGGATCGACCAAAAACAATAAGACCGGAGGTTGGAGAACCTTTATACCCAGTACCGACAAGGATAAATGCATCGGCTGTGGCTTATGCGCCAAAATATGTCCGGAAAGTACAATTGTTATGAAACAAGAAAAAAAGGGCCTAAAACCGGATACAGATTATGATTACTGCAAGGGTTGCGGGCTATGCGCCGCTCACTGCCCGGTCAAGGCCATAGAGATGAATTTGGAGGAAAAATAATATATAAATAACATAAAAGCTTGCTATGAAAAAAAAGAAGAATGATCAGATCCTTGAAGGGTCTCGGGCTGTGGCTCTGACCATAAAGAACATAGGTCCAGCAGTGATCTCTGCTTACCCTATCACACCACAGACCCATATAGTCGAAGATCTGGCCAAATTCAAAGCTGACGGCAAGGCCAATTATGAATACATAAGAGCTGAAAGTGAATTTGCCGCCGCCTCCATAATCGAGGGAGCCAGTGCCCAAGGGGTGAGAGTATACAGCGCTACCAGCTCTCAAGGAATACTTTTGATGACTGAAGTTCTCTTTAATATAGCCGGAATGCGTTTACCAGTGGTCATTACTTGCGCCAACAGGGGTGTTTCAGCTCCGATAACTATCTGGAATGATCATCAGGATGCCATGACCATCAGGGACTCGGGTTGGCTGCAGTTTTTCGCTGAAAACCACCAAGAAGCGGTGGAACAGCACATTCTGGCCTATAAACTGGCTGAAAAAACCAACCTGCCGGCCATAGTGAATATAGACGGTTTTATC
>CAZNAQ010000024.1:0-7100 GCA_964571265.1 uncultured Gammaproteobacteria bacterium
GTATATCTGAAACAAAACAGGTATGAACCAGTAAGGAGGGAGGGCTCTGCCGGTCAAAATGTCTTTAAGAGGGGTGATCAAGTAGTCTGAAAAACCGACAAGGTTCCCTGAAATAAAAACAGTCGCAAAAACCGAAAAAAGGGCATAGGGAATAAATAAACGTTTTATCTTAGGTAGATAAAAATTTTTCAACGATCCCTTGTCCAAGCCCTTTAAAAAAAGAAGGGTGCCGGAACATGTAAAAAAGACCGGGATGGCGAATCTCGCTAGCCTATTTATATGCTCGTTCCATCCCTGAAAAAGAACAGAAAACTCCTCGGAAAAGATGTTAAAGACAAAAACTGTATGGATCACCAGGACTGCCAAAATAGCCACTCCTTTTGCAAAATCAAAAAAACCCTTCCTAGTAACAGAACCGGAAAGATAAATACCGGTATTAGAACGAAGGACGGGTGAAGTAAGGCCTTGTTTTTTAATGATCAACAAATAAAAAACAGCAATGACTGAAAGAATTAAAATACTGATGCTCTCTGTTTGCATAAAAAAAACATATATCCTTATTGTCTCTATTTTACCAAGTTCGACCGCTTACAGCAATTAAGATCAAATTTACAAAACCGAGGATTATTGCTAATCTAAAGATAGTTGATAATCAATAAATTGTATAAAAATGGAGATCATAAAAGCTAAAAAAATAGGTTTTTGCTTCGGAGTCAAGAGATCCATTAATCTGGCCAAGCAAGCTCTAGATCAAGAAGAAACACGCTCGGTTTTTCTTTTAGGAAACATCGTACACAACGAAGAAGTGATAAAAGATATAGAATCAAAAGGCGGAAAGGTCATAAGTTCCTTGGACGAGGCCCAAAGGGATAGCCTGGTAGTGGCCAAGGCCCATGGTGTATCCCCGAAAATACTGGAAGAAGCCAAGGAAAAAAGATTGGAAATAAAGGACACAACTTGCCCCATAGTTGAGACTGCTCAAAAAAAGGCTCAAAAATTAAAAGACGAAGGTTGCCAAGTGATCATAATCGGAGAAAAGACTCACCCAGAAACCCAGGTTATTCAAGAACATGCCGGAAAAGATTCCATTATAACTGAACGGGAAGAAGAGATTGAGAGTCTAGAACTAAACTCACCAGTGGGAGTAATAGCCCAAACCACCAAAAAAAGACATCGAGTGGAAGAACTGTTGGACACCCTTAAAAAAAAGAAGGTGGAGATAAAATGGGAGGACACTATATGCAACGAGGTCTCGGACAGACAAGAAGAATTAAAACAACTATTGAACCAGGTCCAAGGAGTGGTAGTAATAGGCTCTAGAACTTCGGCCAATACCACCAGATTAGCGGAAATAGTGAAAACAAACGGAAAAAAATTATGGTGGATCAACTCAGTCGAGGAACTACCTCTAAAAGATATGGAAGAGTATTCCAAAATAGGGGTGGTCTCGGGAACCTCGGCTCCGGACTGGGAAGTGGAAAAAATAATAAAATTCTTAGAAAAAAAATAAATATATGGAAAAAACAGACCGAAAAAAAACCAGGGAGGTCAGTGTCGGAAAAGTCAAAATAGGAGGTGATAATCCGGTAGCGGTACAATCAATGACCAATATGGACACTAAGGATGTGGAGGCCACTGTAAAACAGATTAAAGCCTTGGAAGCGGCTGGGTGCGAAATAATCAGAGTAGCAGTCCCTGATCTGGAGTCGAGTCAAGTACTGGGAAAAATAAAAGAAAGAATAAATATCCCCTTAGTAGCTGATATACACTTCTCTGGTAAAATAGCCATAGAATCCATAAAACAAGGAGTGGATAAATTAAGAATAAACCCGGGTAATTTCCCTAAACAAGACCTGAAACAGATCATTGAGTTGGCTCAAGAAAGAGGGATACCTATTCGGGTCGGTGTCAATGCCGGCTCCTTGGAAAAAGAAGTCTTGGAAAAACATGGCGGAGCCACTGCCGAGGCCATGGTGGAATCGGCCCTGAGAAGCATTCAATCAATGCAGGATCATGGTTTTGACAACTTAGTCCTGGCTATCAAAGCTTCTGACATCAGAAGAACTATTAGGGCTTATGAACTTTTGTCAGAAAAAACCGACCATCCTCTTCACTTGGGAATAACCGAAGCCGGGACCAAATTCTCTGGAACCATAAAATCCTCTATCGGAATAGGTTATCTTTTAATAAAAGGTATCGGAGAAACTTTAAGGATCTCCCTAAGTACTGACCCGGTGGAAGAAGTAAGGGTAGCCTGGGAAATGCTCAAGGCTCTGGAATTAAGAGAAAAAGGAGTGCAGATAATTAGTTGCCCCACCTGTGCCCGGGCCAGTATAAATGTCACCGAATTGGCACCCCAAGTAGAAGAAATATTTCAAGATATTAAAAAACCGCTAAAAATAGCGGTCATGGGTTGCGTGGTCAACGGCCCTGGAGAGGCTGGGGAAGTGGACCTGGGAGTCATTGGAGCCGGAAAAAAGGCCATGATCATGAGAAAGGGTCGAGAAAACAGATTTATAGACAAGAACAACCTGCTTGAAGAATTAAAAAAGGAAGTTGCCTCTATTTTAAAAGACTGATCACACCTTCTTTTATTATTTTTTCAAGTTGATCTCATAATCAATTTGCTCTATCTTTCTTAAACCTGTCTTAGCTTGATCAAATTTATTCCTAAGATAGCCTGTAAAATCGAACTGGATTAATTCTTCTAGTATCTCGTTGATGATTCCTTTAATCTCTCTTACCTCCTCTATGTCTCCGGAAGAGGCTTTATTTGTGGCCAGACGAACCAATTCTCCGACCAGATCGCACAAACCTCCCAAATAACTATCCCTGGGAATATCCAAACCTTTTATTTCCCGGAACTTTTCTTTATTCAAGAGTCTAAAAAACATCTTGGCCTCTACATACTCTTCTGTGGCCGCTTTAAAAGATCCTTCATCAAGCAATCTTTGAAATCCAAAATCATTATTCAAACTTCTAAGGTCTTTTTCTATTTCTTCCAAATTCTTTTCCGCCTTTTTTATTTCAGACCTGTGCAAACTAAAAATAACTCTTTTAGAGGAATGAAGAACTCGATTGGATCCTTCGATTATCTTTTTTCTTTCTTGTTCCCGGTTGTGATAATCCTTTCTGAGTCTGTCTATAAATTTTTTATCAATATAACTCATATTTATTTAACCTACTACTCTATAAACCTCTTCTACTGTGGTCTCTCCTTCCAAGGCCTTTAACAAACCATCTTGGATCATTAGGACGGTCCCCTCCTTGACTGCCTCCTCTTCTATTTCACTGTAAGTAACTCCGTCTTTTTGGATTATTTTTTGAATACTGGCTGACATCTCGATCACTTCATAAACACCTAACCTTCCCTTGTAGCCCAGTTTGTTGCATTTTTTACAACCCTTACCCTTGTAGAACTCCATCTTCTCTGGGATCTTCACTTCTTTAGGTAGTTTATTCAAAACCTCCTTGATCTCTTTCAGTTTTTCTTCCGAGATCTCGTCTTTGACCTTGCAGTCGGGACAGGTCCTTCTTACCAAACGTTGTCCGATGGTGCACTGAAGGGAATTAGCCAACACTTGCTTATCCACCTTCAAGGTCATAAAACGAGTCATTGCTCCGGCCGCACTATTGGCATGAACGGTGGAAAGGACCAAATGACCGGTTTGACTGGCTTCAATGGCCACATCTGCGGTCTCATTATCCCTGATCTCTCCAACCATCATAATGTTCGGATTCTGACGCAAAAGGGATCTCATAGCCTTGGCAAAAGTATAACCCTCATCAGGATTTATTTGTGTCTGCATCACTCCTTCAAGATGATATTCGATCGGATCCTCAATGGTTATTATCTTAACATCTGGTTTATTCAATTGATTCAAGATGCTGTAAAGAGTGGTGGTTTTACCAGATCCTGTTGGACCGGTGTTAACTATAATACCCCTGGTCTTTTCCATAGACCTTTTTATGGGTTTTAAAGTATGCGGATACATACCCAACTCCTTCATGTTCAAAGATGAGGCTTGGTTGGCCAACAATCTAATAACCACTGTTTCACCGTACCCCCCGGAAATAATAGATACACGACAATCCATTTTTTCATCTTTAATAAATATACTGAACCTGCCGTCCCAAGTGGCCTTTTTTACATTTGTAGGAAATCCGGCCAAGACTTTTATCCTGGAAATTAAAGATAGGTAATGCTCCTTGGAAAGCTCAATAAAATCATGAAGGATGCCGTCTATCCTAAGCCTTATCTTAACACTATCAGCTCCCGGATCTATATGAACATCTCCGGCGTCACTTTTTATGGCTGTGGCCAGTATGATATTGATCATTTCCTTGGTCGGGATGTTAGCCACCCTATCTTGATCAACATCATTAAGATTCATAGCCATTTCCCACCCTTCACTCATTTCTTTTTGATTCAATTTTAAGCCCCTACCAAAAGTCTTAGAGACCACGATGTCATAAAGGGTGTCTACATAATCAGTCTTTCCGATGACTCGATACACTTCGTCCAAACTGGTGGCTCCATCCAAAACCTTCAAGACCCCGTCTTGAAGCATAGTTATCATTCCGTTTTCGATCGCTTGTTGCAATATTTTAAAAGCCGGAGCGTTGTCCGAAGCCAATTGTTTTATGTTATCCGCCATAGTAAAGATCTCATATATACCGATCCTGCCCTTGTAACCGATTCCATTACAATGATCACAACCCTCTCCGACCTTGTATATCTTGGGTAATTCGTTAGGAGTATCCACTTCTGCCTTAGGAGAAATAACAGCTAATATCTTTTTTACCTTATCCTCTTCATCAGACTCCAGTTCATGTTCTTTCTTGCACTCAGGGCAAAGTTTTCTGATCAAACGCTGACCGATAATAGCGTTTATAGAAGGGGTTAAAAAATAGGGTTTTACACCCATATCAATCATTCTGGGGATAACTCCAGAAGCATCATTGGTGTGAAGAGTGGAAAGAACTAAATGTCCGGTCAAACTGGCCTGAATAGAGATCTCGGCAGTATCCAGATCCCTGATCTCACCCACCATGATAATATCAGGGTCCTGTCTCAGGATCGATCTCAGGCCTTGGGCAAAAGTATATCCTTTCTCAGGTTCCACCTGACTCTGATTAATACCTCCTAAGTGATATTCCACTGGATTTTCTAAAGTAATGATCTTGGTCTCCGGATTGTTTAGTTTTTTCAAAACAGCATACAGGGTGGTGGTTTTACCAGACCCGGTCGGACCGGTGGTCAATATCAATCCGTTAGGTTTTTTCATTTCTCTCTCCAAAACCTCTTGAGCCTTAGGCATCAAGCCCAACTTCTCAAAAGGAACGTTGATGGCACTGGATCTTAAAAGCCTCATTACCACACTTTCTCCATAGTTGGTAGGTAGAAAAGAGGATCTTACCTCTATCTCTTCATCATTTAAAAAAATAGTATATCTTCCATCCTGGGGAGAATCGGTGATATTGATCTTAACTCCTGCCAAAAGCTTCATCCTGGAAACTATCTTCTTCCATTTTTTTTTGTCTATGGTGGCCGCCTCTTGAAGAACACCATCAATCCTAAACCTGACCTTAATACCGTCTTCTTCCGCCTCTATGTGAACATCACTTGATTCTGTTTTTATAGAAGTGGCCAAAATCAAAGTTACCACATCACTGGTGTTCACCTCATCGATCTTTTTATCCAGGCTCTTGTAGTCTTTCATATCCTCCTTAAACTTCTTCAAATCCTCTTCTTTTATCTTTACTCCCTCTCTGTTAGTGTCCACTTTAGGAAGACTTTTATAAACATTTAAAGCATAATCAAGGCTGTGTTGGGAAATCAGGTACAAAGATCCTTCGACATACAATTCCTTCTTTTTTTGTTCTAAAAGATCTTTTATTTACTGTCTTTCCGGGTCAGTACTGGCTATCCTGATATTTTTTCCGTCATAATAAAAACAGACTGCTTTGAGTTCTGCAGCTTTTTCTTCCTGGATCTGAGTCAAGGCTTCAGGGCTCAGAGGAAAACCGAATAAATTTATATAAGGCAGGCCTATTTTTTTAGCTCTTTTCTCGGCCTGCTCCTCAAGTTGTTTTATTTTTATTTCCTTGTGTTTCTTCTGAAACTTACCCTGAACAGTATCTTCATCCAACTCCTCGCCCTTGGAAGCCTTGATCAAATTTTCTATGGACTCAAGGTTGTCTGACATAACAAAAAATTTTTTAATACCTAATTTTATCAGCCAATCTCACTATTTTACTGGGGCTCTTTTCTTCAGAGTTGAGCCTGACAAACAAAGTGGTCCAGGAAGATATCCTGAAAGTGGTCACTAGAGCTCCCATAACCGCTACAAACAAAGTTAAAAACACAATAGTGATTATTATCAGCCAAAAACTAAGAGTTCCGGCACCCCAAATAAACAAAAGATTGACCAAAAGATAAATAGGTATAGCTACTACTACAGCGGCCATTATAATGGCTAAAGTGAATCCGAAGGTAACCAAGAACAGGATAAGACCCATCTCCAAGGTGACCAACCAGTTCTTTAGAAACAATCTCCAGCCATCCTCCACAGCCCTGACAAAACTCTTTTTATCTATAACCACGTAACAGATGGCATAATTGAATATAAAGGAAATTATCAGAGCAATAGGGATAAAGATGACAAATAGGATCACATAAAGAAGATCGGCTATCCACTGTTGGCTACCCTGAACCATCAGAACAAAGGCTATACTCAAAAGAAAGAAAGACATGTATATAAGCACCCTGGAAAAGAAATTCAGACCCAGGACCGGCCAAAAACGACCAATCCCCTCGCTTACACCTCTTTGAATATTGAGCTTAGAAGAGTGTTTATCACTTTTTATCAAATGCGCCGAACTGGAGACTAGGGCCACCTGAGAAACCACAGCCAACCAGATCAAAAAAACAAACAAGGCCAAAAGAACTAAGATGACCGCGAAAACAATTATCATAGAGACCGGAGAAAGATGAAAAACACGACTCAAATTACTGAAAAACTCAGTACTCAATATATTCATCTCCTGCAGTCTTTGAAAACTATTAAAAACATTTTGGGCATAATAAGCGTCAGACC
>CAZNAQ010000025.1:0-7028 GCA_964571265.1 uncultured Gammaproteobacteria bacterium
TTCACTTCATCCTCTCTTTTTTAAAAAAAAGGAGGACCTTGGATAAAATTTTTTTATTTTTATTCTATCCAATATCCTTCCTTCTTGTTGCTAGCTTGTTTTTTTCCAATTATTTCATTGCAGGTTTTTATGAGTATTTTTGGGGTTTTTATCCCAATGCAGGACCCTTTCACATTCTTTATCTGTTCATTTTATTTGTAGTCTTTTTTAGAATTATTTATTTGTTATTGGACAACCTTTTTAAGGAGAAGACCAAGTATTCAGAACACGAAAAACACCAATTGAATTATTTTTTATTGGGTATAACTTTTTATACTTTAGCTTCATTCGATTTTTTGGCCAACTACGGAGTGGGAATCTATCCTTTTGGATTTGTATTTATACTAATTTTTCTTTCAATTATCGCTTATGCCATTATTAAGTATAAATTGTTTAATGTAAGGATTGTTGTAACAGAGATATTGGTGGCCTCATTTTCTGTTCTACTCTTTGTTAATGTATTTCTGGCCTCAAGTATTTTTGGGTATGTTTGGCGTACTTTCATCTTCTTGGTTTTTTTGGTTTTAGGTGGTATGCTGATAAAGAGTGTATTAAGGGAAATAAGGGCGTATGAAGAGATAGAAGAATATGCTGAGCAGTTAAAGACAGCCAATATTAAATTAAAACAGTTGAATAGACAGAAGAATGAATTCATGTCTTTTGCCGCTCATCAATTAAAGAGTCCTTTAACTTCGGTCAAGGGTTTCACTAATCTGCTTTTGGACGAATCCTTTGGCAAGGTGCCCCCGAAGATCAAAGACATAGTGGAAAAAATGCATAGTGCCACTAATTCCATGGTTGACCTGGTAGAGGATTATTTGAACATATCCAGGATAGATCAAGGAAAGATGAGTTATCATTACTCCTCCTTTGATCTGTATCAATTGGCCAGATCGGTGACAGAGGAGCTCAAGTCCAGTGCTTATAAAAAGAACCAGAAGGTGGAGGTTAGGTCTGACAGGTCCAAGCGCTATATGGTAAAGGCTGATCAGGGAAAGATCAAGCAAGTGATCGGTAATTTCGTGGACAATGCTATTAAGTATACCCAGGAAGGAGGCAAGATTACTGTTTATGTCAGCAAGATAAAGTCCAGGAAGGTGATCAGAGTGGCCATAAAAGACAACGGGAGCGGTATTGAAAAGGATAATATTGAAGAGATATTTAAAAGATATAGTCGGGCCGATAATACCAAAAAGGCGGTGGGATCCGGCCTTGGACTGTACATAGCCAGACAAATGGTAGAAGACCAGAAAGGATCTGCTTGGGCGGAATCAAAAGGCCTTGGCAAGGGGTCCACTTTTTTTGTGGAGTTGCCGGAGAAAAAATAGTTTTTAAATAATTTAAACAAATTCATTTATGGAGGAGATCTATGTAATTTTCTGTTTTGTGACCTTTTTGATTGTTTTTATCCAGTCCTTTGTGGTTTTGGTTAAAAGCAAGCATACTTCCTTGGCCAGAGTCTGGTTTTTGACCAGTATTTTCATAGGTGTTTTGAGTTGGGGGCTTTGGGGAATGATCACGGCTGAATATTACGGCCAAGCCGTTTTTTATAGATATATTTTAAATGTGGGAGTGATCTTTTCTCCCCTGCTTTATTTCAAGTTCATGACCCTTCTTTTGGGTGTAGAGAAGGAGAAGGAGGGTTTGTTTAGGATTTTTGTGAGTGTTGCTGTTCTTCTGTTGTTTTTGGGATTTATTCCTTTTTTCAGAGAACCGCTTTACACCTTTGACCACAATTTCAATTATTGGACCGATCTGTCCATCATCTACATCTCCTGTTTTGTGTTTTTAATGTCTTTGTTTACCTACTCTTTTTATTTGGCTATAAAAAAATATGAGGAAGTTCCGGGAATAGTAAAGAACCAACTGAGGTACATATTACCCTTCACCGCTTTAGGGGTTCTGGGAGGGCTTTTCAGTTTTTGGCCACTGCTTATAAAATACTTTCCGATCGGAAATTTGCTTTGGGCCTTGGCCACGGTGGCCATCTCTTTTGCTCTTTTAAAGGAGCCGCTTCCCAGTGCCAAAAAAGTAACCCGACTCATTTATGTCTATTTGTTCATATCCATTTTTTCTTATCTGTTCTTTCATATGGTTTCCTTTGTCAATGTTGGGTATTTCGGGGGATTTTACACCAATGAGTCCTTGTTAGCCGGATTTGGTCTGGCCTTTATCTTTTCTTTAGTGCTTCTACCTTTTTTAAGATATGTTCAAGAGACAGGAGACGTGCTTTTCTTCCAAGGAAAAAATCCTTACAGAGTGATCAAAAACCTGTCCATAAAGTTCAACAACACTCTTAGTCTTAAAACCCTTTTAAAGACCATCAACAAGGAGTTTAAGGATATTTTGGGATCCAAAGAAGTGACTTGTGTCGTCTTTGACCCTCATGATAAAGGAGGTGTCTACAAGGAGCCGAGTACTTCAGCTATAAATATTAAGAAAAACAGTTCTTTGGCCAGGCTGAACGAGATAAAGGTATTGGGCAGAATCAAAAAAGAGGAGAGCAGCTTAAAAAAACAGATGCAGAAACATGGTTTCAGGGTGGCTGTTCCTCTTTTTTTTCAGAGGGATTTGATTGGTTTGATTCTTTTGGGTGATAAAAAGTATAATCAAGGTTATGCTGAAGAGGATCTAGACTTTCTTCAGGCCATAACTCCTCAGGTAGGAGTGGCCATACACAACGCTTATCTTTATCAAAAAGTGGAGGATCTGAACAAGAATCTGGAGACAAAAATAAGGGAGAGAACAGCGGATATCAAGGAAAAAAACCAGAAGTTGAAAAAGATGGTGGATGCTCAGGGAGAGTTTTTGGATATTGCCGGTCATCAACTACGGACCCCGGTCTCGGTCATTAAGGGAATGTTGAGTATGATCAATGAAGGAGAGATATCTAAAAAGAAGAAGGAGGAATTCCTTCATTCAGTCCTCCAGAATTCTTTTAAACTGGAAGAGATCGTAGAGACCATGTTGACCGCCTCTGAGGTTGACAGCGGCAATTTCGGTTTTGATTTGGAACCGATCCAGCCGGAAAATGTTTTAAGAGATGTTTATGAGAGGCAGAAGGGAAGGGCTAAGGAAAGAGGTATAAAATTAAAACTAAGCATTCCCAATAAATACATTTTGCCAGTTCTTTCGAATAAGAGATATCTTAATCAGGCTTTGGAGAATATGGTCGACAACGCTATCAAGTACACCAGAGAAGGTTCGGTAACAATAAAGTTGACTCAGAAAAAGGAAAGGATAGATATTGATATCATTGATAAAGGGATCGGAATTCCCAAGAACGAGGTCCATCGTTTGTTCAAGAAGTTCAATCGGGCCAAAAATGCTGTTGATCTTTACGGCAACGGATCCGGACTGGGTCTGTTTGTGGCCAAAAAGATCATTGACGCCCACACCAAAGATGCTAGTGTTTATGTTAAGGAGACCAAGTTGGGCAAGGGAACCACTTTTACCATAACCCTACCCACGGTTAGAACCGCCTAATAATTCACCAATATTGAGCGGGAAACTGGTTCTCGCCTCTATATTCATAATTCTATGAAAGTAAGAATCAAAGCCACCAATTTGGAATTGACTGAGGAGATAAAGGAGTATGTGCAGAAGAAAATGGATATGTTGGAAAAGTATTTGGGTGATGTTCCGGTTATAAATTGCGATGTAGAAGTAGGTATTTATCCAGGCCCTCACCAGAATAAGGGAAAAATCTATAGGGCCGAGGTAAACCTGGAGGTACCTGGGGACTTGTTAAGGGTAGAAAAAACGGAAAGATACCTGTTTAAGGCCATAGACAAAGTAAAAGACCATTTGGTCAGATCCATTGTTAAATACAAAGACAAGAAATAGTCCGATTCAAGCATCCGCCCGTTTTAGAGCGGATGTTTTTATTACTTGAAAAAACACTTTAAGTGGTATAAAATGAATTGGAGTTTGTAAAAGATAAATTACTCAGACAAGGTTTGAGAAAATCCTTGGAGTTTGTAAGAAAGTATGATTGATAAAAATAAGATAATATACAAAATATTCGGTGATCCTAATGATAAGGAGATAAAGTCTCTTTGGCCGGTGGTGGAAAGGGTTAACAAATGGGAGGAAAGCATTTCTAAAATGAGTGATCAGGACTTGCGGGCTATGGCTGAGAGGTTTAAAAAGAGGTTGGGTGTTGCCGAATCCCGAGTCAAAACAGAAAAAGAGATGAACAAAAACTTGGAAGAAATATTGCCCGAGGCTTTTGCCGTGGTTAGGGAGGCCTCTAAAAGAACTTTGGGCTTGCGTCATTTTGATGTTCAAATAATGGGAGGAGTGGTGCTGCATCGCGGTCAGATAGCAGAAATGAAGACCGGAGAAGGAAAGACTTTGGTGGCCACTTTGCCCATGTATTTGAACGCTTTGACTGAAAAAGGGGTTCATTTGGTAACAGTCAATGATTATTTGGCTCGGGTCGGTGCCGGTTGGATGGCCAGGGTCTATGACTTTTTGGGTTTGAAAGTGGGGGTTATCACCAGTGCCGGTTCATATGTCTATGATCCTGAGTATCGTGACGAGTCTCAGTATGACGAAAGATTAATGAGTTTGAAGCCGGTTACCAGGGCTCAGGCCTATGAATGCGATATAGTTTATGGTACTAATAACGAGTTCGGTTTTGATTACTTAAGGGACAACATGGCTTCTAGTCTGTCGGAAAGGGTGCAGAGAGGTTTAGGGTTTGCCATTATTGACGAGATTGACTCGATTCTGATAGACGAGGCTAGGACTCCTTTGATAATCAGTGCTCCGGCAGAAAAGTCCACTGAAAAGTATTATCAGTTTGCTGACCTGGTCAGAAGACTTAAAAAAGAAGAGGACTATAATGTGGATGAGAAGATGAGGGCTGTCACCTTGACCGACGATGGTATCTCCAAGATGGAGAAATGGTTGGGCATGGACAACATTTATGTGGAAAAAGGAATCAGAGAGGTTCATCATATAGAACAAGCTTTAAAGGCCCATGTCCTTTTTAAGAGGGAGAAGGATTACGTGGTTAAAGAGGGTGAGGTTATAATCGTGGATGAGTTTACCGGAAGGATGATGCCTGGACGAAGATATAGCGAGGGTTTGCATCAGGCTATTGAGGCTAAAGAGGGCTTAGAGATTCAAAGAGAGTCTCAGACCTTGGCCACCATTACTTTTCAAAACTATTTTCGGATGTATGACAAAATCACCGGTATGACAGGTACAGCGGTGACCGAGTCTGAGGAATTTTTAAAGATCTATGACCTGGGAGTAGTGGTAATTCCCACTAATAAGCCTATGATCAGAAAGGATTACAATGACCTAATATACAGAACAGAAAAAGGAAAGTTCAAGGCCTTGATTAGGGAGGTTAAGGAAAGGAGTTCTCAGGGCCAACCGATCCTGGTGGGGACAGCTTCAATTGAAAAAAATGAACTTTTGTTGGATATGATGAAAAAGGAAGGTTTGGAACCCGAAGTCTTAAATGCCAAAAATCATGAAAAAGAGGCCAGAATAATCTCTCAGGCAGGAAGACCGGGGGCGATCACTATTGCCACAAACATGGCCGGAAGAGGGGTGGATATAATCCTGGGAGGAGACCCTCCTGATTCCGAGGAACAGAGAAGGGTTAAAGAGGCCGGAGGTTTACATGTTTTGGGAACCGAGAGGCATGAAGCTAGAAGAATAGATAATCAGCTTAGAGGAAGAGCGGGGCGTCAAGGAGATCCGGGGTCTAGCCGATTTTATATCTCTGCCGAGGACGATCTGATGCGTGTCTTTGGGGGTGAGAGAATGAAGAAGCTAATGTCCACCTTAAAAGTTCCCGAGGATGTGCCGGTAGAAAACAAGATAATTTCCAGGTCTATCGAATCGGCTCAGAGAAGAGTGGAAGGGAATAATTTTGATGTCAGAAAACACTTGGTTCAATATGATGATGTGATTAATAAACATAGAGAGGCTATTTACAAAAAAAGGAAGGAGGTCTTAAGTATAGCCGAGGGGGTGGACGAGAACCAGGATAGAACCCTGTCAGATATTGTTTTAGAGGATGTGGAGAACGAGATCGAGCAGGTGGTGAGCTTTCACACTCAGGCGGAAAAGATTAAAGACTGGGATCTGGAAGAGATTTATCAAGTGGCCACCACTATTTTTCCGGTAAAAGAAAAATTAAAAGAGGACCTATCCCAATTTGTTTCCGGAGAGGATAAACTGGATAAGGCCAAGATAAGAACCGCTATAATAGAGCACTTGGTCAAGTTGGCCAAGGACAATTATGAAAAGATCAAGGAAGAGGCTCAGAAAAACGGCCTGGATCTAGTGAAGATAGAGAAAGAGGTTTTGATCCGCTCCATAGATACCTTGTGGGTGGACCATTTGGAGGCTATGAACCACATGAGACAAAGCATCGGTCTTAGGGGCTATGGACAAAGAGACCCCTTGATCGAATACAAAAAAGAAGCCTATCGTCTTTTTCATGAACTCAACGATCGAATACAGAAACAAGTGGTCTATAGTATCTATAAAGTGGGAATGATGGAGAATGCCAGAGAGGAGAAATTCCGGGCGCCCACCTTGTCGCAAAGAGCCCAGGATTTTACCGCTCCTTCCAAGACCGGGGACTCCACTTCCAGTACCACTATAAAATTGGCAGAAAAACCCAAGAACGAAAAAGGAGAAAAGGTGGGTCGTAATGATCCTTGTCCTTGCGGAAGTGGCAAAAAGTACAAAAAGTGTTGCGGTTCCTAAATAAAACATAAATTATACAAGAATGCTCGATCTTACTTCAATTCTATTAATAGTTTTAGTGGTCGTGGTTTTGGCAGAATTGTTTTTGTTGATAAAACAACGTAGTGGCGGAGATCAGGAAAAATTGGTCTCTATGATGGAGAGATTGAATCATGTTTCCAAACAGAATGAGGAATTGAGACAGGCTATGGACAAGAAGTTGTCCGAGGCTCATCAGACCACTCACAACCAGTTCAACAAGACCACCGGGG
>CAZNAQ010000026.1:0-6845 GCA_964571265.1 uncultured Gammaproteobacteria bacterium
CAAAAATGCCTGCATTATTAAAATTTTTCGGGCTTTTTTTTTTTTTTTTTGTTTCTGCCAGAATAAACGGGCCAGAAAAAAGGAAACTATTATTAAGGCTATTATTTGTTGTGTCATAATCAGTCAGTTATTTTTGCCATTAACAAATCTTTGATTATTTTTATACCTCCGCTGAATTTTTGACCATAGTCATTATATATAACACTTATGGGTATCTCCTTTATATTTAAGTCACTTCTGAAGGCCTTGTAAATTATTTCGCTACAATGGGCCATTCCGTCCTGTTCTATATTGATTCGAGGCGCTGCTTGGGCGGTAAAGGCCCTAAAGCCGCTCTGCGGATCACTCAGCCTAACACCTAGAAGATGTTTGTTGACTAGCCTGGCTAAGGGAAAGATTATTTTTTCTTTTTGCCAGGGTATGCGAGACCTTTTTTCCAAAAATCTGGAGCCAAAGACTATGTCAGCCTCTTGTCTTTTTAGAGGCTCGACAACTTCTTTTATTTCCCTGGCCAAGAACTGGCCGTCAGCGTCAAAATGGACAATAATATCAGCCCCGTTTTTTAAACAATATTTGTTTCCGGTTTCCAGAGCCGCCCCTTGCCCTCTGTTAAGAATGTGTCTTAGGACGACCGCTTTGTGTTTTTTAGATTCTGAATAAGTGTTATCTTCTGATCCGTCATCAACCACTACGACCACATCTACCAGGTCCACTACTTGAGACAGGACTCGGCTGATGTTTTTTTCTTCATTCCAAGCCGGTATGACGCAAAATACTTTCTTCATATTACCTTTGAGTTACTCTCATTATTTCGTCAATGGTGGTAATGCCATTTCTGGCTTTTATAAAACCGTCTTCGGTCATGGTGATCAAACCGTCTTTTCTAGCTTGTTCCTTTAGCTTTTCTTCACTGGCTTTTTCCAGGATCAGGTTGGAAAGCTCTTCTGTATTTTCCAGAACTTCATAAAGCCCCACTCTGCCCTTATAGCCGGTGTGACCGCATTTTTCACACCCCTTGCCTTTATAGAAAAGCAGGTCTTCCAGTTTTTGTTTCTCAGAGATGACCTCCTCTTTTCTAAGAGTTTTTATTACTTGTTCAGTATCAAATTGTTTATCCAACTCTTTTATTGTCTTTTTACCCAGATTATAACTTTGAATGCAGTTAAAGCAAATTTTTCTTATCAAACCTTGAGCGATTATTAGATTAAGGGTTCCTGAAATAAGATAAGAGGGAATGCCCATATTATTGAGTCTGAATATGGTGGATATGGTGTCGTTAGTATGCAGGGTGGATAGGACTAGGTGTCCGGTCATGGCAGCGTGAGTGGCTATTTGGGCTGTTTCTTCGTCTCTGATCTCACCCACCATAATGACGTCCGGGTCTTGTCTTAAGAAAGCTCTGAGACCCTTGGCAAAAGTGAAACCTATTTTGGGGTTTACCTGGGATTGGTTTATCCTGGAAATGTTGTATTCCACTGGGTCTTCGATCGTAGATATATTGACTTCGGGTGTGTTTAGGAGGTCAAGGATGGTATATAAGGTGGTGGTTTTACCAGAGCCAGTGGGTCCGGTAACAAGGATCTTTCCGTGAGGTTTTTTAATATTCCTCTTTACCTTTTCCAGGCTTTTTTCTTGAAACCCCAACTCTTCTAGGTTTAGAATTCTGGCTCCTTCGTTAAGCAATCTCATCACCATTTTTTCTCCGTGAAAGGTAGGGATTATAGAGACCCTGAAAGAGATCTTGTACTTTTTGTTATATATTTTAAACCTCCCGTCCTGAGGCATTCGGTGTTCATCTATTTTCAGGTTGGCCAAAATTTTTATTCTGGCCACCAGCCCTTTCTCCAAGGACTTAGGCAAACTCATCATGTCATGCAGAATTCCGTCGACTCTGTAACGGACCATTATTTTTTTCTCCTCAGGTTCGATATGAATATCACTGGCTTCCTGATAGATAGCATGTTCCAATATTTTGTCCACCAATTTTATAGTGGACATTTCTTCAGCTTTTTTCTCTAGGGTTTTCTTACCTCTATCCGATTTTGACTTACTATCTCCTGAATCGGATATGTCAGCGAATTCTTGTTTCAGGTGTTTGTGATATTTTTTTAAGTGCTCGTCTATACTGTTGGGAGTGGTGATATATATTTTGGGTTTTAGGCCGGTCTTTTTTTTAATAAAGTCAAAAGTTTCCATCTGTTCTGGTCTGGTAGTGGCTATTCTTATTTCTTTCTTGGTTTTATCAAAAGCTATTAGGCGATGGACAGAGGCAATTTTTTCCGGAATGGTCATCAAAACCTCCTTGTTAATATCTTCTTCTTTTAGTTCTGTAAAAGGGAGGTCATAGTGTTGGGCTAAAAGTCTGTAAAAAGGACCGTAGGAGATGACGTTTTTTTCCAATAAATATTCAACCAAGCTTTTATTCTTTTGCTTGGCTTCTTTTTGGTATTTTTCTAACTCTTGTTCATCCAGGATCTGATTTTTTATTATAACATTTTTTATTTGTCCATTTTTATGCATAGATGTAGACTAAAGCTTTAATTTTACTTATTATATCACATTAAAAAGGCCTTTGGCAATTTGATCGGTCAGTGTTTAAAATTTTTAAACAATATGATAGAGTTAAGAGTGGAAGTGAGCTCTAGTGTTTTTGGAGTATATTTTAGTTTTGTCTGAATCGTTTTTTTGAGTAATTTTTAGAATTATGTTAGATCTATCCAAAATCCATCATTACCTAAGTCTGGGTAAAAGAAAGGGGGGTGGGGCCTTATCCGACGCCTTTGATCACTTTAATGTGAAGGTCTATATCTTAGTGGCTGTTTTTTTGAATCTTTTGTCCTGGATAGCGGTTTTGTTCATGGTGAGCAGAGTTGAAGAAGAGTTGATAGTTCTTCATTACAGCGTCGGTTTCGGGGCTGATCTGGTTGGCAGTGTATACCAACTATTAGTGGTTCCTGGATTGGGCTTGTTGATCCTTTTTGTAAACCTGTTTTTATTGTTCATCCTTCGTTACAGCAAGGACTTCAACTTTTTTTCTCATTTGTTTTTGGCCACAGCTTTAGCTGTCAATCTTTTTTTACTTATTTCTTTAGGACCTATTTATTTAATTAATTTTAGATAGTTATGGAGATATTTTATGTGATCAAAATCCTTTTTCTTACTATTGCCGCTTTTATTTTTACCGTGGCTTGGACACCTCTTTTGCTCACAAAGCAGGAACTCCGACCATGGGAGGCATCCTGATTTGGCTGACAGCCTTAATTTTTATACTTTTTTTCTATTATTTGGCCAAGATATTTCCTGACTCAGAGATTTTGGAGCATTTAAACTTTCTTTCCAGAAGAGAGACATTGCTTCCCTTGGGAGTTTTGATAGCCACCGCCTTGGTGGGTCTTTTTGATGACTGGCTTGATGTGAGAGAAAGAGGTGAAAAGGGTGGTGGAGGCCTGAATATGAAGCACCGTTTCTTGATCTATACCGCTATTGCCTGTGTCGGGGCTTGGTGGTTTTATTTTAAACTTAACTGGACCCTTTTGTATGTTCCTTTTTTGGGCACCTTGGAGATAGCTTGGTGGTATATCCCCTTCTTTATATTTGTTATTGTAGCTACTGCTTTTTCTGTTAATGAGACTGACGGCTTGGACGGTTTGGCCGGGGGACATCTATTGACCGCCTATACGGCCTTTGGAGTGATCGCCTTTGTCTTGGGGAGGTATGATTTGGCTGCCTTTTGCGCTGTGATCATTGGAGGTCTGCTGGCCTTTTTGTGGTTTAATATCCCTCCAGCTCGTTTTTATATGGGAGACACCGGAGCTATGAGCCTGGGTGTTACTTTAGGAGTGATAGCTCTTTTGACCAACACCGCACTTCTTTTGCCGATCATAGGTCTGGTGTTTGTGATTGAATCATTGTCAGTGATCTTGCAAGTTACCTCCAAGAAACTCCGTAAGGGCAAAAAGATATTTATCTCCGCTCCTTTTCACCATCACCTTCAGGCAAAAGGGTGGGGAGAACCTAAAATAGTTATGCGTCTTTGGCTTATTGCCGGTGTGAGCTCGGTTTTGGGCTTGGTTATATTTTTATTGGACAGGTTTTTGTAAATATAGGGGTAGATGAATAAGATAAAAAGAAAATTGAACAATTTTTGGCAACCAGGCAAGGATGAGCATGAGGCGGATAAGGTCTTGGTTTTCATAATCATGATCATCTTGGTGATAGGTTTGGCTGCTCTATCCAGCGCCACCTCGGTTTTGGCTTTTAAAAGATTTGGAGATAGTTATCATTATTTTAACCAACAACTCTTTGCCCTGGGGGTCGCCCTGTTTTTCTTTTTTATTTTTTCCAAGATAAATTATACTTTTTGGAAAAAATACGCCATCTTTTTTCTTTTTGCCTCCTGTCTGATCCTTCTTTTGGTCTTTATTCCTGGCATAGGAGCCGATTATGACAAGGCCCAGAGATGGATAAATCTCTTTGGCATCTCTATACAACCCTCGGAATTTGTAAAGGTCTTTTTTTTGATATATTTGGCTGCTTGGGTGGAAAGAAGAAAGGATGATCTGGGTTTTGCTTCTTCCGGGATAATACCCTTTTTGTTCGTTTTGGCCGTGATCACTATCTTGATGTATATGCAACCGGACATGGGAACACTCTCTATTGTGATCCTTTCTTCCTTGGTGGTTTTTTTTGTGGGAGGAGGCAGGATCCTGCATTTGTTCGTGGTGGGCATAATCGGCTGTTTGGTTTTGTTCGGTGCCTATTATTCCATGCCCTATGTTCAAAACAGATTTCAGTGTTTTGTCGACCCTCAGATTGATACCAGAGATGTTTGTTATCAGATCAACCAGTCCATGATAGCTGTAGGTTCCGGAGGTCTTTGGGGTCAAGGCATAGGTCAGAGTAAGCAGAAGTTTATGTACCTTCCTGAGGTGACCGCAGATTCTATTTTTCCTATAATGGCCGAGGAGTTGGGCTTTGTCTGGTCTTCTTTGTTGATATTCCTGTATTTCGCCCTTTTCTATAGAGGAATAATGATAGCCAAGAACGCCTCTGATAAATTCGGACAACTGTTGGCCGTGGGGATCGTTTCTTGGATCATGTTGCAAGCTTTTTTGAATATTGGGGGGATGATAAATATCATACCCATGACCGGGGTTCCCTTGCCATTGATAAGTTATGGGGGATCTGCTATGGTGTCCACCTTGATAGCCTTGGGAATTTTGGTAAATATAAGTAAATACACCACAGAATAATGTCAGAATCAAAAAACAAAAACTCAAAAAGACAGATCATCTTTTTAAGCGGCGGAGGCACCGGAGGCTCGGTTTCGCCTCTTTTGGCCATAAAAAGAGAGCTTGAGGATAGAGGTGACCAATATGATTTTGTTTGGATCGGAACCAGAAAAGGAATGGAAAAAGAGATGGTCTCCAAGCAAAAAAATATTTTTTTTAAGCCTATTATCAGCGGTAAGTTAAGAAGGTATTTTTCTTGGAGGAACTTTTTAGACCCCATATTGGTTCTTGTATCTTTTTTTCAGTCCTTTTTTATTCTTTTAAAAGAAAGACCGGCGCTTGTTTTGAGTGCCGGCAGTTTTGTCAGCGTTCCCTTGGTTTGGGCGGCCTGGTTCTTAAGAATTCCTGTTCTGATCCATCAACAGGATGTACGCCCCGGCTTAGCCAACAAACTTATGTCTCCCTTTGCTTCCAGGGTGACCGTCACTTTCGAGAAGTCCTTAAATGATTATGGAAAAAAGGCCGAATGGGTAGGCAATCCAATAAAAATGAACATCTCCGAATCCGGACAAGACATACTAGACATCAAGGAGGACGAGGATTTGATCCTGGTAGTGGGCGGAGGCACCGGTTCGGTGGCTATTAATACTTTAGTGGAGGAAAACGTCCATCGGATGACCCAGTTGGGCCAGGTAGTTCATATAACCGGCAGGAATAAAAGAAATTCTTTTTCTAGGAATGGTTATTTCGTATTTGAATTCTTAGAGCCTGAGGTGTTGTTCAGTATTTTAAAAAGATCTCAGGTGGTGATCAGTAGGGCCGGTCTGGGTTTTTTGACCGAACTGTCTTTTTTAGCTAAACCCTCTATTCTGATCCCCATGCCCGGATCTCACCAGGAGGATAATGCTGATGAATTTCAAAAAAAGCAAGCAGCCATAGTTTTGGAACAAAAAGAATTGAGCGGAGGAAAATTGGTGGAGACAGTTCGAAAGATACTCGAAGACAAGGAGTTACAAAAAAAGTTAAGCAAGAATATCAAAGGGGTTATAAAGACCGGGGCCGAGAAAAAGATAGTGGCCATAATTGACAGTTTAATTAGCAAGAAGTAATTTAATTTTTTAAAATTATGGATTTTTCCAAGTTGAACAAAATTTACATGATAGGTATCAAGGGAGTGGGCATGACCATGTTGGCCCAGTTTTTCAATTCCAAAGGTGTTGATATCAGTGGTTCTGATATCTCTGAGGAATTCATGACCGATGAGGTCTTAAATTCTTGCGGGATCAAGGTTAATATCGGCTTTGACAGCCAAAACCTGCCTCCGGATGTCGATCTGATAGTTTATTCTACAGCTTATAACCCCGAGAACAATCCGGAATTGGCCCAAGCTCAAGCAGGTAAGGTCAAGACTCTTAGTTACCCTGAGGTTTTAAGTGGTGTTTTTAATCAGTATTATGGAATAGCTGTTACCGGTAGTCATGGTAAGACTACCACTACCGCCTGGTTGGGCTATGTCTTGCTTCGTTCCGGCTTAAAGCCCAATGTTTTGGTCGGTTCTAGAGTGGAACAGTTTCAGGGAAGTTCTGTAATTGGAGATTCTGATTATTTGATAGT
>CAZNAQ010000027.1:0-6836 GCA_964571265.1 uncultured Gammaproteobacteria bacterium
CTTGGGTCTTGTTTTTTGCTTCCTGTTCCTCAAACATGTTTTTTAACTCGTTCAAGAATTTAAGGATTCTGTGCTTGGATTCAAAGGCCACTACCGGACCCTCGGAAGCAATGATCCTAGATAAGAACTTTTGCCTACCTTTCTTATGGGGCGGAAATCCTAAAAACAAAAAACTGTCTGCAGGAAACCCGGAAACAGACAAAGCAGTGGTTACAGCCGAAGGTCCGGGCACTGACTCGATAAGCACTTCACCCTCCAATTTATTTACCACCTCCTTGACCAACCTGCCACCAGGATCGGATATCCCAGGGGTTCCGGAATCACTTACCAGAGCCAAATTTTTGCCCTCTTTTAAAAGACCGAAGATGTAATTGGTCTTGGATGCCTTGGAATGTTGATGATAGGAAATGGTGGGTACCTTGATGTTATGCCGATCCAGTAATTTTTTGGTTACCCGAGTATCTTCACAAAGCACAAAATCAACCTCCCCTAAAACTCTTAAAGCCCTAAAAGTGATATCTTCCAAGTTCCCAATGGGTGTGCCCACTATATAAAGTTTATTCATAACAATTAAACGATCTCATCTTTTCTCTCCTTGACATATCTGGTCCATTCTTCAGCTATCTCCACAAAGACTTTAAACGGAGCCTCGATTATAAAATCCAGTACAAAAACAAAAACATTAAGCCTGGAGAATCTCTGAGACAGCCATTTGCCCACCGCAATTATAGGAATGGAAAAGAAATCCAAAAAGAAAGTAAGAATGTTTTCCCTGGATTCTACGATTATTAATTCCCGAGTGGTCTTTTTGATACGAATAGCAAAAAAACTTACAAAGGCCAAGAAGAATAAAAATATTATAATACTCACCCAATTAAAACCGATCAAGTCCAGTATCCAAATAACCGCTCCGAAAGATATCAAAAAAGTAATTGCATAAAGAGTGTTGAAAATAAAACCTGATATCCTGCCCCTGGGAGAAGGAGGAGTCAAATAAATGGGTTCGTTTCTTTGTTTATCCTTGAAAGTGATCTCATTAACACCCTCAATGACCTTTTTCATATTCTCATCATCAGAGATCCTTATAAAAAACACAGCTAAAAATAACAAAAAGGGAGGGAAAGCGATGTTTATGATCAAGGGAATCAAATCCAATGGCTCGCCCAACCACCTGGTGGCCGGTATCTCTAAAAGCAGAACAAAAATAGACTTGGTTAAAAAGATATAGATAATACTCCTGGTAGCGGCCCGCCATAACTTGGACCTACTTTCATTGAACCGTTTGTTAAAGTTCTTTTTGACCAGGTCGGTAAATAGGTCCGGTTTATTGTTAATAGTGTTATAAAAGTAAACCGGGTCCTCCTCCATTATATCTTTTAAAATAGAATAAAAAACTCCGTATTTGGAAACTATTTTATCTATCTTTTTGGCCAAGGGGTGATTTAATTGTTTATTTATCACCTCTCTTTGGGAATTGATGCTCTTTCCGATCTTGACTATCTCTTCATCAGTCGGATCTCGCCACTCTCCGTTGAAATATTGCAAAAGAATAAAGCCCAGCATATCCTCATCAAATTTTAAAAAATTCCTGTGGATGCTCAAATATATCTGTATCTCCAGGTCTTTTTGGTATTTGGAATCTCTTGATAGCTTGATATTCTTGGTCAAATATTGAAAGAGATTTTTCACTAGGGTCTCTTTTACAACATCACCGCCCAAATTACCCTCAAGTTCACTGGCGGCCATGGCAATAATCCAATTGTTGAGCTCTCGCCTTTTTTCCAAATTCTTTTTTTCAGATTTGGAATTTTTTGAGGAATTACTCAGATTCAAGGATTCAGATATTTTCGGCAAAGAGCAGTTCCTTAATTTTATATATTTTTCGATTATCTTAGCAACCTCTTTTTTCTTGGTTTCCGGAACTTTGTTGTTAGGAAGATAGCCGGCTCGGATCAACTCCACCAACAAATGCTTGGCCAAACCCTCGCTCTTAGATGTTTTAACTATGCTTTCTATTACCAACTGCCTCTTCAGAATCCTTTCTATGGCATTCTTTCTAAGTAAATATTCTTCATTATAATCAACCGAATTCCTGATCTTTTCATAATAAAAAGACATCTTGGAAATCAACTCCGAAACTCTTATTTTGGGAACTTCGTCACTCTCCTCCCGGGCTTGATTCTGTTTTTTGTAGATGACCTTTAAAAGGTCCTTAGCCTCAACCGATACCTGGGGCACAGCCTGAGTCTTTCTCTTTAAATAAGGACTTACCATAAAATACATTTAAAATACGCTTTTATTCTAAACCTTTTTTAGAATAAAATCAATCTTGATACAAAAAAACCCCTTTTGGAGCAGGGGTTTTTTGTTGGCTTTATTTTAATTTCAAACTTTGCTTGATTGACTCCTTCATTTCCTCATTCCATATATCCTGCCAATCCTCGGGTACTTCTTCCCAGAACTTAGCTGTATAACTTAAGCGGTCTTTCTCGCCGAAAAGATACCAATCATCATAAGAATCCCCGATACTTATGTAATGAACCCTGACTGTTAAAGGCCTAGCATAACCGCTAACATCTTCAAAAAAATCAGGGTCACTACTGGGAACTAAAAAGATTATCTCAGAATAGTCTTCGGTACCGGTCTCTTTTTCTTTTCTTTGGGTTTGATAATACTCAAAACTCTCAGGCAAGGAAACCTGAAAACCCAGATCCTCGTTCTTATAATGATAAGAATTATCATCACCCAACTGATCCATATCGGTTCTGGAGCCGCAAGCTGATAAGAAAAAAACTAAAAACAAAGAAAACAAAAATAAAGCAGGCTTGATTGTTGACATAGATTTTTGTTTCATATGTTTATTTCATCATTTTTAAATATTTCTCAAAATGCTTCTTTATTTCCCAAATCCTGTAAGAAAGATAAAAGAAAAGATAGGCCACCAATATAATGGCCAGGGCTATCAATAACCTGGCCACCAAAGGCGACCAAACCACCAATACCGCCAAAATCAGGAGAAGAATTCCGTTAATGATCAAGGACCAAACCACACGATTTATTTTTCTGTCCAAATTTAGCTTAGATCTGGTAAAAACTAATTTCATAAGAACCAGGTACAAGAAAAAAGAATCAATGGATAGACTTGTTCTTTCCCTGTACATTATTATTAAAATATCTTTTAAAGCTATAATATCATATTTTTACTTGACAAGCAATCATGCTTAAGTTATTATATAAACAAATTTAATAAATAAATCTAACTGCCAAAGAAGGGCGGTTTTTAATTACTTGAAATATGTTCGAAAAGATCAAGAAATACTTTCAAGAATCTCTAGAGGAGATCAAAAAGGTAACTTGGCCCACCAAGAAAGAGACCTACAACTACACTTTGGTGGTTATTTTGGTAAGTATAGCGGTGGCCATTTTTCTGGGAGGACTGGACTATCTTTTCAGTAACCTAATTAAGCTAATCATATAACATATGCCCAAACAAGTATTGGATCAAGGGCGACGCTGGTACGTTCTACACACCTACTCCGGCTATGAAGAAAATGTCGCTCAAAACCTAAAACAAAGGATCGAATCCATGGACATGGAAGACAAGATTTTTAATGTTATGGTTCCCAAGGAAAAAAAGGTTAAAATAAAGAATGGAAAAAGAAAGATAATCGAAGAAAAGATATTTCCTGGTTATGTGATGGTGGAAATGATAGTAACTGACAACTCCTGGTATGTGGTCAGGAACACCCCTAATGTAACCGGTTTCATCGGAACTGGAACCACTCCTACTCCGGTAAGTGAAAAAGAGATAAAAGGTCTTCAGAAAAGAATGGGCGTGGAAGAACCCAAGTACAAAATCGACTTTACTGAAAACACCCCGGTCCAGATAGTTGACGGACCCTTTAAGAATCTAGAAGGAAAGATCACTCAAATAGATCAAGAAAAAGGAAGGGTTAAAGTGGTGGTATCAATGTTCGGTAGAGAAACCCCAGTAGAACTGGATTTTCTACAGATAAAAAAAATCTAAAATAATTAAAAAATAAATTCGGACTTCAAGGTTTTTCCCAAAGACAAAATTTTCAAGGGTCAACTGAAGTCTTATATAAGTAAATATGGCTAAGAAAGTATCAACAGTTATAAAACTGCAGATCCAGGGAGGGCAAGCAAATCCAGCGCCGCCGGTAGGTCCAGCTTTGGGTCAACACGGGTTGGCCATCCAAGATTTTTGTAATCAGTTCAATGAGGCCACCAAGGATAGGCAGGGTGATGTGATTCCAGTGGAGATCACTGTTTATGAGGATAGGAGTTTTGATTTTATAACCAAAACCCCTCCTGCGTCTCACTTGATCAAAAAATACTCAGGCATAAACAAAGGTGCCGGAAAAACCCTATTAGAGAAACCAGGGTCTATCACCGAGGACCAATTAAAAGAAATTGCTGAGATAAAATTACCAGACCTAAACACCAACGACCTGGAAGCAGCTAAAAAAATCATAGCTGGGACAGCCAGGCAAATGGGTGTGGAAATAAAATAATAATAAACAAGTGGGAGATCTTATGCTTATCAGATAAGATCGCTTTTTACCACTAAAAAAACCTATGAACAAAAAAGAAAAGAACGCGGAAAAAAAAGAGACAAAAAAAGAAGATTCCCCAAAAAACACCAAAGAGGGTCAAGGCCTAGTCTTTGAAAAAGATGAAAAGTATACCCCTGAACAGGCCATTGAATTGTGTAAAAAAATGACAAAAACCAAATTCGATTCTTCGGTGGAAGTTCATCTAAGACTGGGCAAAAGGCGATCAACAGATAAGAGGAGCTGTTGCCCTGCCTCACGGAACAGGAAAAAAGATCAGGGTGGCCGCTTTTGTTAGTCCGGAAAATCAAAAAGGAGCTAAAGAAGCCGGAGCCGATCTGGTTGGTGCTGAAGAATTGATAGAGGAGATAAAAAAGACCGAAAAAACAGATTTTGATGTGGCTATAGCCGAACCGGCCATGATGAAAAACCTGTCCCAAATCGCCAAGACCTTGGGAACCAGAGGATTGATGCCCTCACCCAAGAACGACACTGTAACCTCAAATCCTGTTAAAACAATTGAAGAACTTAAAAAAGGTAAAGTAAGCTTTAAAAATGACAATACCGGAAACCTCCATGTTATGATCGGGAAGGTTTCCTTTGATAACAAATCCTTGGTCGAAAATTTTCAAGCCTTACTGGATACAGTAAAAAAAGTAAAACCCAGTGGCGCCAAGGGAACTTATCTGAAAAATGTAAGTATAAGCTCTACTATGGGGCCTGGCATAAAAGTAAGTGCCGAATAAAGACCTCAAAACAAAAAACCCTGTCGTTTTGTTCGACAGGGTTTTTTGTTTTTTGTCATCTTGATAAACAGATCAAAAACTCTTTATTCCCCTTGCTTCCGGTTATGGGAGACTCACATAATCCCCTTATCTCAAAACCAAGATCCAGAGACAACTTCTTGATCTTTTCTTTCACTTCTAAATGCTTACTCTCTTCCCGAATAACTCCCCTTTTTATATTCTCTTTACCTACTTCAAATTGTGGCTTAATAAGAGCCACAACAAGTCCTCCTGGTCTTAAAAGTCTGGACACTTCAGGAAGGACCAGTTCCAAAGAAATATAAGAAACATCTATAGATATTATATCAACAAGCTCAGGGATTATGTCCCTGGGTATCTTTCTGGCATTCACTCCTTCTAAATTGATTACTCGCTCATCGTTTCGCAACTCCTCTGTCAACTGCTCTCGACCCACATCCAAAGCGTATACTCTTTTAGCATCCCTACTTAAGAAAACTTGAGTGAATCCGCCGGTGCAAGCACCCACATCCAAACATATCTTACCCTGAACATCTATCTGCCAGAAATGTAAAGCTTTTTCCAGTTTTAGGACTCCTCTGGAAACCCAGTCACACCCCCTTTGTTCCAACCTTATATCATCACTGTCATCGACCAAAACAGAGATCCTAGATGCAGGATTGCCATTAACAAAAACCCTCTTATCTCTTATTAATTCTTGAGCCTTGGTCCTACTCCGAGTTAATTTCCTAGAACTTAAAAACTTGTCCAATCTTTCTTTCATGATTTTTTACTAGATCTTTCTACTATCATAAGCCCAATGAAGCAAAGCCTGTCTTTGTTTTCGTCTACAATCATAATCGCCTTCCAGACAATTATTGCTAACAGCGCTCCAATGCCTCTTAAAAGATCGCCATCTTTTTATCTGCCTACTATCATCCTCGTGTCTTCGACCCAAATAATACCTACAATACCACTGAAACCAACCCCTGGGGTCATCTGGATGTATCCAACCACGTTCAAGCCAATACTTTAAACTCTGGCTGGCATTGACTTTGAAATAGTTTAATCGAGGATCATGTCTTTCAGGGCATAATTTGGCCCTCTCAAACCAAGATGAAGGAAACTCTTTTGTGGTATCTGTCATATACTTACCCCCAAAAACTCCCAAAGTCAACATCTGCTTCGGGGACAAATGAGGCTTGAAATCCTTGTGGAAATTTTTTCCCTCAATCTCGGTTAGTTCATACTTATAATCTCTTTGCATCTTATCATTCACCACCACGATTTTGGTCTTATTCTTGTTCATATCAATAAATTATAACAAAAAAGCCCCCATAAATATATAAGGGGGCTTCTAAGTATGTCGATTTATTGCTGAGGACTTATATCGATTTCAGCTCCGCCCTCAATGTCTTCAGGTCCGACCTCACCAACATCAAGCTGTTGATCACCCATCATATCCTCAATGATAGGTTGGACTGATTCTTGAAGTTCCATTATTTTTTGACTCATTTCA
>CAZNAQ010000028.1:0-6830 GCA_964571265.1 uncultured Gammaproteobacteria bacterium
TAGGTCTATGGCACAGGTAGCTGTCATCGGAAGTAAAATAAAAAAAGAATTGTTCGGCCAATCAGACGCGGTAGGTCAATCCATAAGAATAGGAGGGTCTAGATTCAGAGTTGTAGGAACTATAAAAGAAAGAGGTGCCTATGCCGGGGTAATGGATTTTGATGATTTTATCTACTTGCCGGTAAGGACCCTTCAAGAAAGAATGTTAGGGATAAGCCATATAATATATATGGTGCATCAAATTGAGGACACAAGTAAAGCGGAGCAGACAGCAGCCCAAATCAGAAATATATTAAGAGAGAACCACGACATCAAGGCCCCATATGACTCGGAAGCCGGGCGAGTCCTTACCAGCAAGGATGATTTTATAGTAATGACCATGGATGAAATGATGGAAATGGTGGAAATAGTGACCAATGCCATAACCTTTTTGCTTATAGCCCTGGTAAGTATATCCTTGATCGTCGGGGGTGTGGGAATAATGAATATAATGTATGTTATAGTCAATGAAAGAACCAAAGAGATCGGATTAAGAAAGGCGGTAGGTGCCAGAAAAAAAGATGTGTTAACTCAATTCTTAATAGAATCAACTTTGATAACCTTAATCGGTTGTTTGTTCGGAATAATCCTGGGTATACTGGGCTCCTACATTATCTACCAAGGTGCCACCTCTTTTAACCTGGAATGGAACTTCATAGTTCCTATCAAGGCTTACTGGACAGCTGTGATATTTTCCTTGATATGCGGAATTCTTTTTGGTTTATATCCAGCCAAAAAAGCGGCTGACCTGGACCCTTTGGTAGCCTTAAGGAAAGAATAAACATAATCCTTATGAAAGAGGCACAATTTTACCAAAAAAAAGATGAGCAGCTTGTTCAATGTCTTTTGTGCCCACATAACTGCATCATCCCTTCGGGAAAAAGAGGTAAGTGTGGGGTACGTGAGAACAAAAAAGGAGTTTTGTACTCTCTGGTCTTTGCCAAAGCAATAGCCGCCAATATAGACCCTATTGAGAAAAAACCCCTATTCCATTTTCTACCTGGTAGCCAAACTTTTAGTTTTGCCACAGTGGGCTGCAACCTTTCCTGTGACTTCTGTCAAAACTGGGAAATATCACAAAACCCCAAACCTGATAAAAAAATATTGGGTCAAGATCTGACACCTCAAACAATTGTGAAAAAAGCACTTGATAACAATTGTCAAAGCATATCCTACACCTATACAGAGCCTACCATATTTTTTGAATATGCCTATGAGACCGCCAAGTTAGCAAAAGAACAAGGTCTAAAAAACGTCTTTGTGAGCAACGGATTTATAAATCCAGAACCGATAAGACGTATTAGTACCTACCTGGATGCTGTGAATATAGACTTGAAAGGCTCTACAGAAGAATTTTATAAAAAAACTTGTCAAGGTAGTTTAAACCCTGTTTTAAGGGCTATTGAAGAATATTATAAAAACGAAGTTTTTTTGGAGATCACCTCCTTAATCATTCCTGGCCATAATGACTCTGAGGAGATGATCAGAAAAACAGCCAGATTCATAGTAAAAATAGATAAAAACATCCCCTGGCATCTGTCTCGTTTTTTTCCCAGATATAAAAGAGCCGACACTCCAGCCACTGATAGAAAAACTATTTTTAGAGCCATGGAGATTGGCAAAGAAGAGGGAATAAAATATATATACCCCGGTAATATATAAAAAATCTAATAATAAAAACTTCTGGTCAGAAGTTTTTATTTTTGCTAAAATATAAATACTTATGACATTAAACCTGGAAAAAATAGATTTAGCCCAAGTCATACCAAAGCTGAAGAACATAAAAGGCAACGGAAGAGGTAATGATGTAAAATATATCTTAAAACACATTAGAAATACCGAAGGAGAGGAAGGGGTGGAAAAATTAAAACAAGAACTGAAAAAACATGGCTATAGGCTGCCGGATGAAAAGGAACTGGGAGATCTTCAAGATGTCCCTTTGGGAATGTGGGATATTTGTATGGTAGTTGCCGCCAAACTTTTTGGCTGGACTGAAAAAGATGTCTTAAAAATGGGAAGGGATAGTTTTTCCCATAATCTATCCTTAAAGTTATTTATAAAGTTCTTTCCTTCTCCCAAGACAACTCTTGAACTTGCTGCCAAAAACTGGAAGAAACATCTCTCCGAAGGAGAGGCTGAGATAACCGAATTTGACAAACAAAAAAAACAGATAATTTTAAGAGTGAAAAACTTTCAAACCCATCCCATAAGATGTGTCTATCAAAAGGGTTTATTCCAAGCTTTGGCCGAATATGTTGTAAATTCCAAAAAGGTTAATATCAAAGAAACCAAGTGTACTTTCAAAGGAGATTCTTATCATGAATATATAATCAATTGGGAGTAATTTTAAAAACATGGTCACTAAAAAAGAAGTGTCAAAACTTTTAAAAACAAAAGGTAAGGTCAGGGGTAATGTTTTAAACACTGACGCCAAGTACATAACCTTCAAATACGGAAAGGAAGGATTGGGAAAACTGGAAAAAGAGATCAAAAAAACCGGAGTGGAAATAAAATACGAAAAAGTCAAAAACACTGACTGGTATCCGATCGGTTACAGAGCCATTTCCTTGATAGTTATTAAAGAAACCTTTGACTGGGGAGATGAAGAGCTTTTTGAAATGGGAAAGGCTGCTCCTAAAAATTCTTTCATAGTCAGAACCGTCCTAAAATATTTTGTCTCCCTAGAAAAAACTTTTAATGAACTAGATAAATACTGGGATAAACATTATTCAATAGGAAAACTGGAAACCAAGAGGATTGACCTAAAAAGGAAGTTTTTAGAATTTTATATAAAAGATTTTATGGTTCACCCTTGTTTGTGTATCTATTTCAAAGGTTATTTCAGCTCGATTGCGGAAATGATTCTGAGGAATGATGATATAAAAGTGGAGGAACCTAAATGCAGTTTCAAAGGAGCTCCTTACCACAAATTCGTGATTACTTGGAAATAATTTTATGGTAAAAGATAAAACAAGTAGAACCCCAAACAAAAAGGAAAAGGTTCGGGGAGATGTTTTAAAAACTGATTTTACCTATATACTTGAAAAAGAAGGAAAAGACGGCTTGAAAAAAATAAATCAAGAATTAAAAAAAATAGATAAAAACCTTGATTACTACAAGATCAAAAATACTGTTTGGGTTCCTATAGATTGGAAAATAGCCTTGATGAAAAAGGCTGAAGAATTATTCAAGTGGCAAGAAGAGGATTTTTTTAACCTGGGTTATTCAGCCTCAAGAAACTCCTTTATAACCAGAACTTTGTTAAAATATTTTGTTTCCCTGGAAAAAACTTTTCAGGAATGTCCCAAATACTGGAAAAAATACTGGGATGTCGGAAAGATAACTCCCCACCGCCTTGACCTTGAAAAAAAGTATTTGGTAATCAGACTGGAAGAATTCAAATTGCACCCGAACCTCTGCAATTATATGCGAGGCCATTTTAAAGCCTTTGCTGAGCTCGTCTTGAGAAAAGAGGTTGAAATAGAAGAGCTTAAATGTAATTTCAAAGGAGATGAATTTCATGAGTTTAAAATATATTGGAATTAAAAATAAATTAATATGGCTAAAAACGATGAAGGTTTCTTCACTCAAAGTCTTCAAGAAGATCTAGAAAATTTAGAAAGATATATTCAAGAATACTCCCTTTTTCTCCCCCTGGCTGTTTTTTCCATCAATCCCATGGGAGTCATAGTGGATGTCAACCAGGCAGGTAAGGATATAACAAAATACGAAGAAACCGAGCTGATCGGGAGAGGGGTTGATTTTTTGTTTTCTCAAAAAAAATCCATAGATAATCTATTTAAAAAAACCTTGGAAAAAGGAGGAGTTAAGAACAAAGAATTGGACCTGGTGAACAAGGATGGGAAGAAAATGCCGGTAAGGGTGTCTTCGTCAGCCAGAAAGGATCAAGATGACAATGTAATCGGCAGTTTTATAGCTGTTAGCGATATTACAGAGATCAAAAAATTTCAAGAAAAACTGGAAGAAAAAGTAAGGGACAGGACCAAGGAATTGGAAGAGACCAAGGACAAATTAGCTAAAACCCTGGAGGAGACCAAGGATGCCAAGGAAAAAGTGGAAAATGAAAAAAACAAGACCATGGCCATTATATCCAACCTGGTAGACCCTATTATAATTCTTGATCAAGAAAGCAAAATACTCCTATTCAACCCTGAAGCAAAAGAAATCTTTGGTTTAGGCCAATCCAGTTTGGGTAAAAAAATAAACAAAAAAAATAACTACTCCCTGGAAAACTTCAAGAAGGTTATTAAAAAAGACTACACAGTTACCAGCGGAGAAGAACTGGAGTCAAGAAATTCTGATGAAGAGGAGGTGGAAATAGAACACCAAGGAGACAATCTAACCTACAGGGTAGTCACCACTAAAGTCTATGACAACAAAAACAAGTTCATAGGAACAATGAAAATATTTTCCGATCTTACCAGAGAAAAAAGAATCAACAGGCTAAAGACAGAGTTTGTTTCTATTGCCGCCCATCAGTTAAGAACCCCCTTATCAGCCATTAAATGGGCTATAAAAATGATCTTGGACGGAGATACAGGAAAAATAAACGAAGACCAAAGAGATCTTCTTAAAAAAGGTTTTGAAAGCAATGAAAGAATGATCAAGTTGGTAAATGACATGCTTAATGTTTCCAGAATAGAAGAAGGTCGGCTAGAGTATAATTTCGAAAAGGAAAATTTCAAAGAAACCTACAAAACAGTGGTTGGTAGTTTAAAAAACAAGATAAAAGAAAAAAATGTTAATTTTGATATAAAGGAACCTCAAAAAATCCCCTATGTTTACATAGACAGAGAAAAAATCAGACTGGTTCTGCAAAACTTGTTAGAAAATGCGGTTAAATACACCCCGGAAAACGGAAAGATAACACTGGAGATAAAAAAGAATAAAAAAAATCTGGTTATCAGAATAAAGGACAACGGAGTGGGTATTCCCAAAAAGGACCAAGAAAAACTCTTTTCCAAGTTCTTCAGAGCCGAAAATGTTATAAAAATGCAAACCGACGGCAATGGCCTGGGTCTGTTTATAGCCAAAAATGTTGTCAAGAAACATGGGGGAGATATTGAATGCAATAGCGAAGAAGGAAGAGGAACCGAATTTATTATTCACTTACCTTTAAATAATAAAAAGGAGGACAAATAATTCAAATAAATTCAAACTTATGACTAAAAAAAATAGTAAGAAAACTAAAATTCTTATAATCGAAGATGAGAGGCCTCTGGCCGATCTCCTGGGATCCAAAATAAAGAAGGAAGGGTATGAAGTTGAAAATGCCTATGACGGAGAAGAGGGGTATAAAAAGATAAAGTCCTTTAAGCCGGACTTGATACTTTTGGATATAATCATGCCCAAAATGGACGGATATGAAGTGATGGAGAAAATGAATGAAGAAAAAAAGAATATTCCGGTAATTATAATCTCCAACTCTGGTCAGCCGGTAGAAATAGAAAAGACTAGAAAGCTGGGAGCGGTTGATCACCTTATAAAAACCCAATTCAGCCCCACTGACGTCCTGGAAAAGGTGAACGAATATCTTGGAAACGGAGGTAAAAAGAAAAAAAAGAAAGAGAAAAAAGAAACAATGGAAGCCAAAAAAGAGGATGGTGTTAAAAGCCTGGGCATAAACATCCTCCTAGTGGAAGATGAGGCCTTTTTAAGAAAAATGGCCAGTAAACAACTGACAAAAGAAGGCTTCTCAGTCTATGAGGCAAAAGACGGAGAAGAAGGAATAAATATATTTGAGGAAAAATCTCCGGATATAGTCCTTTTGGATATAATATTACCCACTATTGACGGCTTTCAAGTATTGGAAAAAATAAAAAAGCACAAAAGCAAGAAAAAGGCCGCTACCCCAGTAATAATGCTTTCCAACCTGGGTCAGGACAGTGATATAAAAAAGGCTGAAGACATGGGTGCTGATGATTTTATGGTCAAAGCCAACTTTACCAGTAAGGAGATCGCTGAAAAAATAAAAAAATATTTTAAAGATAAAGATAAAAAATAGGAACAATTATGTCCATCACTCTTATATCAAGCATATCCTCATTATTTGCCATAGCCGTAATCAGTTTTTTTGTAAGCTATACTGCTTTTAAAAAAACTGGAAGAACTTCGGCTGATATATCGTTTGCCAATTGCTGGGTAGCCATAGGATTGACCTTTTTTTTGATGGGCTTAAGGACCACTTTCTTCGGATTGGGACTGCCCGCTTTTGATAAGGCTATTGCTTATGTGGTCCAGGTTTCTCTGGTCTTTGTTATTATCTCCATAGGTCATTACTCAATAACCACTTCTATTAAAAACAAACTTAAAAAAAGTTTGCTTTTTTTCTTGATTTTTTTAACATCAATAGCCTTTTTATATTTACTGGTCTTGTTTGGATTGGAAGAACCTTTGATTTCTGAGTGGGGAAGTGAGTATACAGCCTCCTTGCCGGCTAATATACTCTTTGGTGTTATTGGTGTTCTGGGATTGTTTCTACTTGGACTTTCTTTTTTTAAAGCAAAAAAATTTAAGAACCAAAAAGAAATGATCGCGACCGGATCTTTAATCTTAATAATAATATTCGGAACCATCGAACAACTAGGAAATGTTGGTTGGCAGATATTAATGATAAGGGTGGCTATTCTTTTTTCAGTTCTCCTAGCCTATAGTGCTTACGAGTTAGATAAATACAAAATCAAATAAATTTTATGCAAACTGGCTTATTACTAAACAGCCTAATTTGTTTACTGATATTTGGAAGCTCCCTTTGGTTGGCCAAAACTATT
>CAZNAQ010000029.1:0-6829 GCA_964571265.1 uncultured Gammaproteobacteria bacterium
GCAAAATCTTTCATGTCACTACCGACCTGCCTCTGAACTATAATACTGTTTTTGGACTCGAACAAAAATTCTATAGGATCTTCAAAGGTAATAATATTACAGCGACGATTGTTATTTATATACTCGATCATGGAAGCCAAGGTAGTTGATTTTCCACACCCGGTCGGCCCGGTGACAAGAATCAAACCTTGACGGCTATTGAGAAGATCCTGGGTGACCTCGACCGGCATTCCCACTTCTTCCAGGGTGGGTTTTTGTTCCTTAATGACCCTGGCCACCAAGCCGAAGTTGGTCTTTTCGTAGAACAGATTCATCCTAAACCTCTCTCCGCTTTTCAAGGCGTATCCGAAATCCAAATTATACTCCGAAATAAAGCGCTCTTTTTGGTCCTCATTCAATATGGAAAAAACTTCTTTTTTTAGTTCGGCATTGCTTATTTTCACTTCCTTGTCCAGGCTCTCCAATTCCCCGTCTATTCTTAAAATAGGTTTTAAGCCCACCACCAAATGAATGTCAGAAGCATTTTTTAGCACTGCTTGTTTTAAAATTTCTTGGATCTTCATATCGATTTTTTATTTTAATATATTACCAACCCTCTTTTTTTATGCCCTCTTCAGCTGCTTTCACTTGCGCTTCTTGTTTAGAGGATCCGGTGCCGGTGGAAACTTTTTTATCCCCCAAATAAAGACCCATTTCAAAGGTTTTGTCATGATCCGGTCCGCTCTCACTCAAGACCTTGTAATGAGGGGTTATGCCGTAATTTTCTTGAGCTTTTTCCTGGAATTTGGACTTAGGGTCAAGATACAACTTATTCTCCAAGATATGGTTCAGCTTGGAAATTATCTTGTTTTCAACGAATTTCTCAGCCCCTTTTTTGCCCTGATCCAAATAAATAGCCCCGACTATCGCTTCTATAGTATCGGCTAAAATGCTCTTTTTGGCCTTCTCGTTTCTATCCTTGGACTCGCCTCTAGAAAGATACAGAAAATCATCCACCCCGAGTTCCTTGGCCACCATAGCCAATAAATAAGTATTGACCAGACTGGCTCGAAAATTGGTAAGATCTCCTTCTTCTTTGTCAGGAAAATTAAAATAAAGATATTCGGTAACGATTATCTCCAAAACCGCGTCTCCCAAAAACTCCAGTCTTTCATTGTTTCCCAGATCAAAATCCGGATTTTCGTTTAAATAAGAGCGATGAACTACTGCTTTTTTAAGAAGATCTTTATCCTTGAACTTGATTCCGATCTGTTTTTCCAGTTCGGAAAAATCCTTCTCTTCTGTCATTTTTTCAAGCTACATTATTGCTTTGTTAAACTATTATAGTTTTGAATAATTTAACAATGCAAGAACATAGTGTTAATTTATGTATACCTAGGTCTTTTGAGTTTGAGGCAAATCCCTGTAAATAGCCCCCAAAACACCGTTCACAAATTTACCAGAAGACTCTCCCCCAAAGGTTTTGGCTATCTCGATCGCCTCATCAATGGCCACTTTTGAGGGAACCTCTTCATCCATCACCAACTCATAGACTCCGATCCTTAAAATATTCCTATCTATGATAGTGATCTGTTCCAAGGGCCATTCAGTGGCATATTTGACAATGTAGGCATCCACTTCTTTTATATTATCCAAAACCCCTTTGACTAAAGATCTTACAAAACCATCATCATTAAAATTAGGAGCAAATTTAGAAAAATTACTCTCAATGATCTTTTTAAAATCCTGTTCTTTTTTACCATTAAAATCCCAGCAAAATAGGGATTGCATAGCTATTGTTCGAGCTAAGTGCCGATTAGACATGGTTTTAGATAATTTTAAAGAATAAAAATCTATTTTTTGCTTGAAGTTTCTGTAGAGCTCTCCATATTAAGGACTTCTTTGCCTTTGTAGGTTCCACAATTAGAGCAGGCCATATGAGGTTTTACAGCCTGACCGCACTTGGAACATTTGGACAATTGCAACTGAGACAGACCGTGGTGAGATCTTCTTTTTCCTACAGATCCTTTAGTTCTCTTTTTCTTGGGTACTGACATAAATACTATCTTTAATTGATGAATATCTGATAAATCTTAAATTTTACCAAGATTACCAAGATATAATATTTTAATTATCTTACTGTTGAAAAAATTATAATTTAAAATCGAAATTCAGTCAATCTAAGAGATTAAGATTTCCTTACTGGTGCGCCGTGTAGGGCTTGAACCTACGACCTTGGGCTTAAGAGGCCCCTGCTCTACCAACTGAGCTAACGGCGCTTTTTACTCTGTTTTGCTCTGCTTTTCAAAAAAAGCGAGATAAAAAAAGTGGCTGGGGTGGGGATTGAACCCACGACCTCGGCGTTATGAGTGCCGCGCTCTAACCAACTGAGCTACCCAGCCCCAACTTAATATAATAACACAGTGCTCCCTGAAGGATTCGAACCCTCAACCTTCTGGTCCGAAGCCAGATGCTCTATCCAGTTGAGCTAAGGGAGCAAAAAAGGGGCGGGAATGACTTGACCAAGTCGATAGATATTCATCCAAATCTAAAATACATTACAAAAAATAAAAAAATATTTCAAGAAAGAAAAAATAAAGACGCTCAGGAGCCAAATTTATCTTTGGCCCTTCAAAGAATCTTTTAATTTCTTTCCGGTCTTGAACTTGGCCACCCTTACCTCAGGAATCTGAATCCTTTCATTTGGCTTCTGAGGGTTAACTCCACCTCTAGCATGCCTAACCCTGGTCAAAAAAGTTCCAAATCCACTGATATTCACTTTACCACCTTTTTTCAACTCCTCAATGACCAGATCCACAAAGCCTTCAACCATCTTCTCAGCCTCTCTGTTGCTGACACCGGCTCTTTCGGCCACTTTTTTTATCAATCCTGCTTTATTCATAGTTTGGTATATAGATCCTTGTTTATTTTAAAGCTAAAATAAACAAAGATTATGTTTTAATTTTTATATTATAAATATAACAAATCAATTGCTTATCTGACAAGTAGACTTAGCGAGCATACTCAATCACCCGATTCTCTCTGATCAAGCTGATCTTTATTTCTCCAGGGTATTTCAATTCTTCTTCTATCTTTTTAGCTATTTGTCTGGCTAATTTGGAAGAAGTCAGATCATCAATCTTCTCGGCGTTAACAAAAACCCTGACCTCTCTTCCGGCCTGGATAGCATAGGATTTATCAACCCCCTCAAAAGAGTTGGTTATCTTTTCCAATTCTTCCAGACGTTGTAAATATCTCTCGTAAGTATCATTTCTCACTCCAGGTCGAGCAGCGGATATAGCATCAGCTACTTTGACCACGGTAGCGATCAAGCTGGAAGGATGGTCGTCATGATGAGTTTCTATGGCCGGGATTATTTCTTCATTGACTCCGAATTTACGGGCCATATTACCACCTATCTCTGGATGAGTTCCTTTTACATCATGGTCCACTGCCTTGCCAATATCATGAAGTAAACCACCTTTCTTGGCTAAGGTAACATCCACTCCCAACTCTTCAGCCAACAGAGCAGACAAGTGAGCCACTTCGATAGAATGTTGTAAAGCGTTCTGTCCGTAACTGCTTCTAAACTTCAATCTTCCAATGACCTGAACAAGTTTAGGATTAAAACCGGTAATACCGGTCTCATACATAGCCTCCTCACCGGCCTTTTTTATGTCCACGGCCAACTCCTTCTTGGCCTTATCAATGGCTTCTTCTATCTTGGCCGGCTGAATCCTGCCATCCTTTATTAAAGCGTCTAAGGCTCTTTTGGCAACCTGCCTTCTGATAGGAGAAAAAGCGGATATGGTGATAACGTTGGGAGTGTCATCAACAATTATCTCTACTCCGGCCTTTTGCTCGATCACTCTGATATTTCTGCCTTCTCTTCCTATGACCCGACCCTTCATCTCATCTCCGGGCAGATCCACATTAGTGGTGCTTATCTCAGGAATGTATGAGGAAACCACTCTTTGCATGGCCCCGGCTATCAGGTCTCTGGCCTTTTCCTCGTATTTTTCGTCCGCTTCTTTTTCTAACTTATTCATTCGAGCCATTAAATCCTCTTTGTATTCTTTTTCCAAATTTTTAAACAAGACCTCTCTGGCTTCTTCCTTGGACATGGCCGCTATCTTGTTCAGTTTTTCCAATTGTTGCTCCTTAATCTTTCTAACTTCATCCTTAGCCTCTTCTACACGACTAACCTTGTCATATAATTTTTGTTGTTTTTCTTGTAATTCCAGTAATTTTTGGGAAAAAGAATCCTCTCTTTTCTGTAGCTTGGCTTGGAGTTTGTCCAAGGACTCCCTTCTCCTTTTTTCCTCGCCTTTTGCTTCCTCGGTGATCTTGAAAGCTTTGTCTTGGGCTTTGAATAAAATTTCTTTTTGTTTAGTTTTGGCTTCGTTGATTATTCTCTCAGCTCTGGATTCAGCTTTTTTGTCACGAGTTGAAATTTTTTTCTTCCTGGCCCAATAACCTACAAAAAAACCTCCTGCAACCAAAACTATATAAACTATGTACTGCATAAACAGGAATCTTGTGTCAGGAGATCTTTATAATACCAAATTAAATCGCCTTTACTGATTAGGCAAAGGGATTGAGAGATACTAAATTGTGATCAAAACAATTTAACATTATTAAAAAGAGGTAATATTACTATAATAATATATTGAATTTTTCTCCTAACACAAAGTGTTAATTATTTTTAAGAACAAACTAATAATAACATTGATTTTGCTCAATGTAAAGAGAGTATCGACTCTTAACCGCAGCTGACAGGAGTTTTAGGGACAAAAGCCCCTACACCAAAGCCTGCGGAAGGATTGGTTCTAGAAAGTTCTTCTTGGCACTCCTCAGGCTTCTCCTTAAAAGCGGAGCAAATAGTTTCTAACAAACTATTAGGATCCCTGGGTGATCGAACATTTTCTCCGTTTACAACCAAAGTAGGTGATCCGGAAACCCCATATCGATCATTTTCCTCCTTATGGATGTTAAAGGGAGGGTGACTACCTTCCCAAGAACTTTCATCCTCAAGATTAGCCATAATGTCATACTCTTGGTCTGTCCTGTCCACACAAGCATTGACCGACTCTTGATCGATTCCTAACTGATCCAAGCACTTCTCAGAGTCAGGCATGTCTAAAAAACAATCAAGATAATCGAGCAATTTTTCCGAATGTTCTTTTTGGACACAATACTGAACCAATTGCTCTTGCATTTCTTCCTCAGCTCGCATGGCATAATCACAGAATTTCAACTCAAAATCAACCTTGTCTCCCAAAATATCCAAGACCGGCAAAAGACCTCTTTCTATTTGGGCGCTGTAAGGACAAAGGGCCATTACAAACAACTTTACTTGAGGAACTTCGGATTTTTGACTGACTTCCACCCCCTGAGGTTCTGGTTCGGCCTGGGCCGCAGAACCTTCATCCGCCTCCAGATCCATATCCATACCTTCGGCAAAGAATTTTTTACCATCCTTGGTCATGTAAGAATCAATGATCTGATTTTGAACCCTGACAGCCAATCTGAAAACACCGCTCTCCTCCTCGACACTAATGATCTCAGCCTGATTGTCCGGAGAAAGCAAATTTTCGTTTATAAAATTTTCGGCACTACCCTTGGCCTCTTCAACTGACAAGATATCCAAAACCACATCTCTGTCACCATCTCCCAAACCGCAACCGGACAAGAAAAAAACCGATAAAAAAACTAAAACAAGCGTTTTTTTCATAAAAATAGCTTAATTTTTAAGATCATTCTTTATGTTAACAAGAATAAAGATATTATTCAAGATGCGCAGATGGCTTGCCTTTAAAAAACAATCTATATAAAATAAAAATAAATTAATCTTAAAATGAATCTATGTTTGACCTAATAATAATCGGAGCCGGTCCAGCCGGAATGACAGCCGGTATCTATGCGGCGCGGAGAGAGTTAAAGACTTTGATCATAGGAAAGAATCTGGGAGGGCAAGTAGTTTGGGGTTCAGAAATAGAAAACTACCCTGGATTCAAATCTATAAAAAGCTATGAGCTTGTGAATAGAATGCAGGAGCAGGTCAAAAATTTGGGAGTTGATATTAAAATAGAGGGGGTTAAAAATATAGAAAAGAAAGATGAGGTCTTTACCACAAACACCGAAAAGGACTCCTATCAAAGCAAATCGGTGATCATAGCCACCGGACTGACACCCAGACGACTGGAGTTAGAAGAAGAAGCCAAATTCACAGGTAGGGGTGTCTCCTATTGCGCCAACTGCGACGCACCCTTCTACAAGAACAAGACAGTGGCTGTGGTCGGAGGAGGAAACAGTGCCTTGGACGCGGCGGAAATTCTTTCTAAAATTGCTCAAAAAGTATATCTGATCCATCGCAGGGATAGTTTTCGGGCCTTTGACGCCTTGGTGAGCGAAGTTCAAGAGAGGGATAATATAGAGATTATTACTGATAGCCAAATAAAAAAGCTAGAAGGAGACACAAAATTGGAACGAATAAAAATAGCAAACACACAAAACCAAGAGGAAAGGAGCTTGGAAGTGGACGGGCTGTTCATAGAAATAGGTAGGGTGGCGCAGACCAACTGGTTGTCTGACCTGGTGAACACAGATGAAAACGACCAAATAAAAGTAAATCGAAGGACAGAAACAAAAACTCCGGGGCTCTTCGCCGCCGGAGACGTCACTGATAATGAATTCAAACAAATAACCGTGGCCTGTGGCCAGGCCACCACTGCCGCCCTGGCCTCTTATCAATACATTCAAAAACTTCCCAAAAACTGATTCATATTATTCCCACTTTATAAAATACTCGTGGTAAGGATGGTTCTGAAAGGAGCATTTGGTCTCTTTG
>CAZNAQ010000030.1:0-6808 GCA_964571265.1 uncultured Gammaproteobacteria bacterium
GATGTCAAGCGATGGCAACAATTACAAAAAAATTGTATGACAAGAGATTTTTCATGGAATAGATCAGCGAAAAAATATTTGGAGGTGTACAATAATGTAATTAGTGCTGTATAGTTAACACTCAAGGATAACACTTTTAAACTTTTCTTCAGGCGTTAACCCGTTAAGACTCAAGTGCAACTTGGTTCTCTGTCAAAATGTGTGGGGAAATTTTCAATATTTTGGCTCATATAAGCCAAGCATCAGCTTTTTTACATAGACTCCTTGTTTTTAATACTAAAATCTGTCCTTTAATCAATTTTCATTTTGTGTGTATATCTTCTACATAAGTATTAGTGGTGTAATTATTAAGATAATTCAGTATCTCCTCCAAAAAAATATTCAATGTCCGGCGAGGCAACTTCGGAAGTTAAGTAAAAATATATTCAATCTCTCTTTAGCTTCTCTTCTGTTTCGTTGATGACATTCTCGATATACTGACCTGATTTCTTCCTTAATATTCCAGAGTTTAGCCATTTCCGGAAAATTTAAAAACACTAGTCAAAATTTCTTTTTCGCTCTTTTGGCCCGGATTGTTGCAATTTTTTGTTATGTATAATTGTTTACCTCTTCCGGGTATTTTTTTTACTGGGGAGATGCTTGCCTGTGACAGAATTGGTATTTTGAAACTATTTATTATAGAGCCATAAAAAACTTGACACGCCAAATGTAGAAAAGCTAAAGTTAATTCAGGATAAATATCAATCATTATTGATGTATCATGATTTATGAGTGTTTGAAAAACTCAAAAGATTTTGAAGAGATTACCAAGCTTCCAGAATTTTTCAAGGTCCTCACGGAAGAGAATCGAATAAGGATCTTGTGTCTTTTAAGGAACGGGGAGATGTGTGTCTGTGAGATCTGGAAAGCTTTGGGGCTTTCCCAAAACCTGACCTCTCACCACTTAAAGGTTTTAAAGGATTTGGGGCTTGTTCGACAAAGAAAGGACGGGCTTAAGGTCTTTTACTCTTTGGACCGAAAGGTTTTATCTAAGCATTTAAATATGATAAATAAATTATTAAGTCCAAAATTATGAAAATTACTATTCTGGGACCGGGTTGTCCCAATTGCCAAAGATTAAGAGTCAACGTGGACCAGGCTCTGTCCGATCTAGACTTAAAGGATGTTAAAATGGAGCATATATCTGATATGAACGAAATAATAGACAAAGGAGTAACAAGTACTCCAGCGATCTTGATAGACGAGGATGTTAAGGCCGTGGGCAGGGTGCCTGAAGTAGATGAGATAAGATCTTGGTTAAAATAAAAGACACAGAGATTACAAAAAGATCTTTGAATAATAGTCTAGGATTTTTTTATTGCTGTTGAAATTAATTGGTTATTATGAATAAGGATATAAAAATATTTTTTTTGTTTTTGGGAGTTTTTCTCCTTTTTTATTTTATACCCCTGGATTCAGCTCTTTTCACAGGAGCTATTATCTCCGGTCTGGAGCTATTGAATGAATATGCTCGAGAACATGTTTTAACCTGTTTGCTTCCGGCTTTTTTTATTGCCGGAGCCATCGCTGTATTTGTTAAGAAAGAATTTGTTTTAAAGTATCTGGGCGGTCGAACCAGAAAAATTATATCTTATTCTTTGGCCTCTGTTTCCGGAGGTATTTTGGCTGTTTGTTCCTGTACTATTTTGCCCATGTTTGCCGGTATACGTAAAAGAGGTGCCGGCCTTGGTCCGGCGACCACCTTTCTTTTTTCCGGTCCGGCCATAAATATCGCGGCCATGTTCTTGACTATTTCGGTCCTGGGACTCAATATCGGCTTGGCAAGGATCTTTATGGCCATTCCTTTGGCAATTTTGGTGGGTTTATCTATGCAGTTTTTGTTTAGAGAGAAGAGTGAAGAAAGAGAGTTGGTTGAAAAAAACAAAGACAAACAACCTTTGTCTTATAATAGTTTTACTGTTCTGCTCTTTATGGCGGCTATGGTCGGGGTTCTGGTGGTTAACGGTCTGTCAGTGGAACAGTGGTTGAAATACATTTTGATGTTTCTTTTGATTATGTTGGTGATAGCAATAGCTGTTACCAAATTTAAAAAAGAGACTAACAAAGAATGGCTAAAAGAGACCTGGTCTTTTACAAAGATGCTTCTTCCTCTTCTTTTTGTGGGTGTTTTTATAGCTGGTTTTATCATGCCCTTCCTACCCCAGGAACTGATAACTGACCTGGTTGGGTATAATTCCTTATCGGCCAATTTATTAGCCTCTGTTTTTGGTGCTTTAGTATATTTTTCTACCTTGACCGAGGTTCCTATTTTACAATCTCTTATCTCCAAAGGCATGCACTCAGGTCCGGCCCTAGCCTTGCTTTTAGCCGGACCCTCCCTGAGTCTGCCCAATATGTTGGTAATAAGAAAAGTTTTGGGAAACAAAAAGACCGCCGTATATATAGCACTGGTAATTTTTTACTCCTCTTTGGGTGGTTTGGTGTTTGGATATTTTTTCAGTTAAAGAGTTTGGAGGCGCGTTTTGGCGTGGGTAGCATTTTTGCTATAATAAAGATATTGCAAGATTAATTTTAATTACATGAAAAGATTATTTTTTTTCTTTTTTATAATCCTTTTTTCACTTTATTGCCTTGATTTTCTTACTTCAACTGTTCAGGCGACAGAAGATCTGAGAGGAAGAATTCTTTTACAGGTGGAGGAGGCTGGTGAGGCTTGGTATGTTGATCCTGAGAACGGATTGCGGTATTATCTGGGTCGCCCTAATGACGCTTTTCAGATAATGAGAGAACGAGGAGTGGGCGTGTCAGATCAAGATATAGCCAGGATTCGTCCTTCCTTAAAATATTTGAGCGGAGAAGACAGTGACGGCGATGGTCTACCTGATGATTTTGAAATAGCCATAGGGACAGATCCCCATAATCCGGATACCAGCGGTAACGGTTATACTGACAAAACAGAGATCAAGCACGGTTATGACCCTTTGCGAAAGGAGGGTAGACTACCTCTGGACAAGGATTTTTCCAGGGTTCAGTCCGGCAAAATACTTCTTCAAGTTGAAAATAACGGCGAGGCCTGGTATGTTAATCCCGAGGATAACAAGAGGTATTTTTTGGCAAGACCCAAAGACGCTTTTCAGATTATGAGACACCTAGGTTTGGGCGTTTCCAATACTGACCTTGAATCGATTGAAAAGGCTGAAACAAGAGACCACTCTCCTGATGACAGGGACCAGGAAGACCGGGGCCCGAAAGTGGATCTTGAGTTGCATTCTAACAAGGATGTTTATCAAGAAGGAGACAGACTTGAGCTTTTCGTGGATATTTTGTCTGATCAAGACCTTGATCAACTCAGGATAGAGGCTCAAGGTATTTCCAGTGATTGGGGTTATTATTATTTTGATAAAACACAGACATTGAGTGTGACCGGGGGTGAATCCCGGACAAAAGAAATGGTTGTAAATGTTCCCGAGTGTTCAGCTTGTACCGGTATCCGGACCGGCTCCCATTTCATAGAAGCATCGGTCTATTATGAAGGTGAGCAGCTCAACAAAGAAGAGGTCAGTTTTGAGATCCGGTAGTCCGGAAACATCCGGATTTTTAATAATATAATTAGTATATGTCCAAAAATATCCTTATAGCCACAACATGTTTATTAGCATTCATGTTCGCAGTATCATTTTTGTTTTCTGATGATGATAGTGAAGTAGTCGAATCTGGTGACCTTGAGGCAAAAGCAAAAACAAGGATTGCGGCCTGCAATACTTGTTATGGTTCGACCTACGAAAGAGTGTCTGCCTTGGATGATTATGAAATGATCCGTACCGGGTCCACTGGAGAGAGTATTCGGCTTTTTCTTCAAGGAGAGGCGGACATGATCATATCTGGCAGAACACTCAAGCCTGAAGAACCCAGGCTGGACCAGTTTGTTATTGAGGAAGGATATTCTTTTCTAAGTGATTCTGGGATGTTAGTGTATAGGGATGAACTGGAAGGACAAAGTATATTTACCGATTTAGATGCTTGGGAATTGAAGTCAGATCTTTCCTTGAGAGAAGTGGTTGAGGTGGATGATGTTTATGATTATCTGGACCAAGGAGTGGTTGTTACTTCTTGGGAGAATACTGATTATTCCAGGGCTGAGATAGTCCATGTCTATGAAAGAGATGGTCAAAGATTCGGACCATCCAGGCAACCCACTCTTTATTGTCCCGGTTCTTGCCAAAGAGAAGAGACTAAAAAATTGATCTCTGTTCTTAAGAACAATAAATAATTTAAATATAAATTTATGAAAATGTTATTTTTTTTGCTGATATGTTTTTGTTTCTTTGTTTTGGGAATTTCTCAAATTGAGGCCTCAAATAAAACTTCGGTATATTTTTTTTGGGGCGATGGTTGTCCTTATTGCGCTCCGGCCAAGGAATTTTTGGAAGAGCTAGAGGAGAAGTATGATAACTTGGAGGTAAAGATGTTCGAAACTTGGAGGGACAGGGATAATGCAGAAATATTTCAAGAGATGGCGGATGCTTATGGTACCCAGGCCAGAGGGGTCCCGGCCACTTTTATAGGAGACAATAGTCCAATATTCGGTTTTACTGATCGAATGAAGAGTGATATAAGAAATAAGATTGAGAATTGCTTGGAGCAAGGATGTGTTGATCCTGGAGTAAAGAGTGGATTGGTTGAGGAGGTTCAAGAAGAAGTCTCAGAAGAAGATCCTGTATCCGAGCCTGAGGAGGTGGATCATCCGCAACCAGAAGAAACAGAAACTGAAGACCCCGGGAAGAAACCTATACAGGACCCTGATTCGGACAAACACGAGCCCTGCCTCCATTTTTTCTACAAAGATAATTGCCCCCAATGTGAAGGGCTGCTCAAAAGCGCTTTTTTGGATGACCTGGAGAAGGAATATGATATTGACATAAGGAGGTACAACATAAACAACAAGGAGGATGAACTTCTGTATCAGTCTCTTAAACAAAACTATGGCTTGACTTCGGGTGCTTATCCGATAATTTTTTTAGGAGATAAGTACTATATAGGAGAAAACACCATTAAGGACAATTTGGAGGAGCAGATAGTTGTTTGTAAAAAAGAAGGTTGTCCTTGTCCCATAGAGAGAATTGATGCTGTAACCCCTCAAATGCCCAGAACCTCTGATTTTACACCAGAGGAGGAGCAAAAAGTTGACCTGCCTCTATTGGGAACGGTTGACTTTGCCGGAACCCCACTTTTTATCACTACTGCTATAATTGCTTTTGTGGACGGGTTTAACCCCTGTTCTTTGTGGTTGATAACCTTTCTTTTGGGTATTGTTGTCTATACCGGCTCCAGGAAAAAGACTATATTAGTGGGCACAACTTTCCTTTTGGTGACCAGTGCCGCTTATGCTTTTTTTATGGTGGGCTTTTTGAATGTCTTTATGTACATCGGTTACCTAAGTTGGATCCAATTGGTCGTGGCCTTAATTGCTATAACCTTTGCGGTTGTCAATATAAAAGATTATTTCTGGTATAAAAAAGGCATTTCCTTCACCATACCTGACCGATACAAACCCAAGATATTTAAAAAGGTTAGGGGGGTGGTTAAAAAAGAACAGTCCACTGGAGCTATGCTTCTGGGCACGGTAGGTCTGGCCCTGGGAGTGGTTTTGGTGGAATTACCTTGTACTGCCGGCTTTCCCATGATCTGGACCAACATTCTGGCTCAGAATCAAGTGGCTGGCATGGCTTTTGCCCTTCTTTTGCTCCTATATATTTCTATATACATGTTTATAGAGTTAGTGATCGTTCTGTCAGTGGCTTTTAAGCTTAAGAATGCCAAGTTTGAGGAAAAACACGGGCGTATATTGAAACTGATTGGGGGGATGATCATGCTTGCCTTGGGTATGGTGATGCTTATTGATCCGGATTTGATGCACAATATCGGAGGTATTTTTGTTATCTTTGGCGGATCCATTTTAGCCTCTTTTATAATAATGTGGGTACACCGTTGGCTTTTACCTCAAATGGATGTTAAAATAGGAACAGAAAAAGACCTTTTGGATTCGAAAAAAGACGAGTCTTTCAGAGAGGATGGAAAGGATAATAATTAATTAAGAAATTATGAGTAACAACAATTTTCCGCAAGACCTTTATTACAACAAAGATTATTCCTGGGTAAAAGTGGACGGAGATACAGCCACTCTGGGAGTTATTGGACCAGCTTCGGAAAAGGTTCAGGAGTTTGTTTTTATAAATTTGCCGGAGAAGGATCAGGATCTGAAAGTGGGAGACACTTATGCCTCGGTTGAGGCCGTGAAATGGAGCGGACACTTGTCCAGTCCGGTCTCTGGCAAAGTGGTGGAAGTCAATGAGGAGCTCTTTGATGAACCTTCTACCATTAACCAGGATCCTTATGGAGAAGGATGGATAGCCAAGGTAAAGATGTCTGATAAACAGGAACTCGAGGACCTAGTGGGCCCTGAAGAGGCTAAGAAATGGTTTGGAGTTAATTAATAATAAATATAAGAATAAAATTTATGAAAAAACAATTATTGATCGTTGGTTTATGTTCCGCCCTTGTTTTGGGTGGCGGTATTTGGTTATTGAGTCAAGAAAGTCAAGAAGACCCAGGTTCTGGTTCAGCCGGAGCCAGTGAATCCTCCGGAGAGGTGGTTATGTATTATTTTTGGGGGGATGGTTGTCCTATCTGTACTCAAGCCAAACCTTTTTTAAAGGAATTGGAGAATGATTATCCTGAACTAGAGATCAGGAGAAAGTAGACTTATAGCAGTCAAGAAAATTCTCAACTTTTCCAAGATATTGCCGCG